>CAIUZX010000381.1 GCA_903903715.1 uncultured Caulobacterales bacterium | reverse complement strand
GGTCATCGGGTGCCGATAGAAGCGGTCGGCGATCTCCAACTGATAGGTGTCATCCGTCAGTAAGCTGACGATCGCCCGACGAAGGTTATACGCCCTCAGCCGAAAACCCTGGATAATGATGTCCTGAACGACGCTGACCATGGCGCTCATGATCAGGAACACCAGCAACACGCAAAGGGCGATCTGGAACAAAAGGCTGTTGAACATGGCTCCCCGCCAACCACCGACCATCCGTCCCTTACCCGCGACCGCCGATGCGTTCTAAGGTTGGCCGATCCCCAAGGTTAATGTACTATTAACACAACCCATCGCCGAGAGACAAACGTGTCCGACGAACAGATCCACTTTTCCGACCTGCAGCTGGCGACGATCGACGCGATCGTCTCGCTGTTCGAGTCGAATTCTCCGGCGAGATACGATGCGGTGGCCCACAGCGCGAGCGACGCTGGAGGTCTCAGCTACGGGAAGCATCAGGCCGCCCTGGTGGGCGGCCAGCTCTACAAGCTGATCAAATTGTACTGCGACACGCCGGGTGCGAAGTATGCGGACAATTTCCGAACCTACCTGCCCGCCATGCAGGCGGGTGACCGGACCCTCGACAACGATACCGCGCTCATCGCCCTTTTGAAGAAGGCTGCGACGGATCCTGTTATGCAGGACGTCCAGGACCGCTATTTCCGGGACAACTACATGCGTCCCGCTTTGCAGGAGGTGCAGAGCTGCGGCTTCGTCAACGCCCTTTCGTGCGCCGTCGTTTATGACAGCTTCATCCAGGGCTCGTGGAGCCACGGGGCGAATATAAAGGGCCGCACCGTCGCCAAGGTGGGCGCGCCGTCGGCGGCGAACGAGAAGGACTGGATCCTCGCCTATCTCGCGACGCGCAGGGCCTGGCTGGTCAGCAGGGGCGCAGACCTCGCCCGGTCGGTCTATCGGATCGACGCCCTGACCGCGCTCGTCAATGCGGGAACCTGGGACCTCGCCCTACCCGTTCCCGTGGCCATGACCAACTATGTCTTCACGCTTTCGGCCTGGGACCTGAACGCGCACCTGTTCAGCGACCCCGTCTTCCGGATCGATCCCGATCACTTCGGCGTGGTGAAGGCCAGAATGGCGATCGCGGCGGAAGGCCGGGACCGCCACGTCCAGTCGCTGATGGCGGCGCTCGGGCTGGTGGATCCGGTCAAGGGAGTCGACGGACGCTTTGGTGTAAACAGCGCAAACGCCTTCAAGGCGTTCCAGCTCAGTTGCGGTGCGCCGCAGACCGGTGTGGTGGATCAGGACGCCTACCTCCTGTTGTGCGACGCCTATCGCCGCCGGGTGGATCCGCCCAAGGGCGCCGGAACGGACGCGCTGCGCGAACTGCCGCCCTCGAAGCATCCCGACGTCGACCGGCCGCTCGCCGGAGCCAGCGCTGTGACCGGCGCAGGGGCGGTCGCCGCCCTGGCCGGAGCGACCGCGCTACCGTCAACCAGCGCCTCCACGCCGCCGGCGACCACCCAGGCGCCGCCTCCGACGGCGTTGACCGCGACGCCGGCCCCGCCGCCCGCGCCGCCTGCGGAGGCCGTAAAGGACGCGACCAAACCCGCTGCGTCCTCACCTGCGACTGCGCCGACGCAGGCGCCGGTCGCGGCGACGCCCGCTCAGCAGACCAGCCCTGCGACGCCGGCGCCCGCACCGTCCAAGGCCCCTGCCGCCAGCGCAAAGACACAAGCTCCGCCCGCGCCTGCAAAGTCCGAATCGACGACCACCGCGGCCTCGACCGCAGTCCCGCCTGCCGCGCCGGAATGGCTGTCACTCGGGCGCGAGGTGTTGCCCTGGGTCGCCATAGCGCTTCTGGTGTTGACCGCTGTTCTCATCCTGACAGGGCGTCGACGAGCCTATTAGATCTGATCGGACGCGGGGGCGGAGCGAAATGACACAACAGACCAAGTCTTCCGAAGCGATCCATCGCGAGCCGCAGCCGTGACTGCGAGCGACGACACCGGCGTTGTCAGCCTCGGCTTTGCGCGCGACACCGAAATCCCCACTTTGAGAGCGGCATATTCAGATCGTGCGGCGGCGATCATGGCGGCCTTCTGCCAGAACGCCTACCTGCCGTTCGATGTCCCGCCAAAGCGCCGCAAGGGGCCGAAGGCGACGACGACAGACGATGGCATGGCGCAACTGTCCAAGGCCCTGGCCGACGGGGATTTCCGGCTTGTGACGGTGTTCAATCACGCTGAGGTGCAAGGGTTTCTCGCCGTACGCGACGATGATTTCGCGGTCCTGGCGTTTCGCGGCACCTCGTCCCTGCAGGACTGGGGCGTGGATTTGAATGCGAGCCTGCGAAGCAAGACCGATTTCAAGGGCGTCCGCCTGCATTCGGGATTCTGGAACGCCTTCGCCGGCGCGCGCGCCGAGATCGAGACGGCGGTGGCCGCCCATGTGCCGTCCGACCTGCCCTTGTACCTGACGGGACATTCCCTGGGCGGCGCCCTCGCGCTGATCGCCGCAGCGGTGCTGGAGCGTGAAAACCTGGCCGCCTGCTACACTTTCGGGTGTCCGCGGGTCGCGACGCGGGAATTCGACTCCGACGTGAAGTGCCCGCACTATCGGGTGGTCAATAATTGGGACCTTGTTCCGGGAGTCCCCGCGGGCTTCCTCGGCTACAGCCACGCCGGCGACCCGCGCCTCCTGGCGCCGCATCGCGGCGGCGTGGAGGTGCTGCGGCGGGATCGGACGCCGCTGGCGCGCTTCTTCGTCGATGTCTTGTCCATCGCCACCATCCTGATCTACCGACGCTGGTTGGCGATCGACGACCATATGATCTGGAATTACCGCCACAGGCTGGAACAGGTTGCGGTGGCGCGAAACGCCGAGAAAAAGTCCATGACCAGCTGGCGTGTCCAGCTCGCCGGCATGATCAAGGGCCCGCTGCGCAGACGCTGACGGGGCTGCGCGCGACAGGGCGACCCGAATCGCGTTTTGTGCCCTGCGTAGCCGCCCTGGATCCGGTGCGAAGTATGCGTGAAGCCACCGACCTGAATGCCGTTCGCGATCAAGCGCTTGCATTGTTCAACGCCGGGAAGCTGGCCCAGGCGGCGCCGCTGCTGGCGAATGTCCTGGCCGGCGGCTCGGTCGATCCGGACGTCCTGCGGTCCGCCGGCGTGTGCCTCGCCGCCTTCGAGCATTTCGCCGACGCCGAACCGCTGATCCGGCAGGCCCTGTTGATGCGGCCGAAGGATCCCGTCGCCCTGAACGCCCTCAGCGCCTGCCTCATCGGACTGGATCGTCCCGCAGAGGCCGAGACGGCGGCGCGGTCGGCGCTGTTCATCTTCTCAGCGTTTCCCGACGCACTCAACAATCTCGGCCTCGCCCTGCAGGCGCTCGGACGTCTCGACGAGGCGCTGTCCGCCTTCGAGACGGCCCGCCGTCGCGCGCCCGACGACCCGGAGATCCGCCTGAACCTCGCCAACGCGCTGAAGGATCTGGACCGTCCGCTCGAGGCGCTGGCGGAGATCGACGCGGCTTTGGTGCAGGACCCCACGGTCGCCAGGGCCTGGTATAATCGCGGGAATATCCTGCAGGATCTCCTGCGCCACGCCGACGCCGTCGCGTCCTACGACACCGCCATAAGGCTCACCCCCGACGATCCCGGCGCCCACTGGAACCGCAGTCTGTCGCTGCTCACCCTCGGCGATTTCGAGCGGGGGTTTGAGGGCTACGAGTGGCGCTGGCGCAACCCCGCCGTGCACCCCCCGATGCGCGACTTTCCTGTTCCACGCTGGACCGGTGAAAGCGACCCTGAAGGCAAGACCATCTGGGTGCATTGCGAGCAGGGCTACGGCGACGCCATTCAGTTCATTCGTTACGTTCCCCTGCTGCATCGCCGCGGCGCGCGGGTGGTGGTCGAGGCGCTTCCGGTGCTGGCCAGCCTGTTCCGTTCGGTGGAGGGCGTCGACAGCGTCATCACGCGCGGCGATCCCGCACCGTTAGCGGATTTCCATTGCCCCCTACTGAGCCTGCCGCTCGCTCTTGGAGTGACGGCGACGTCGCCGCCATGCAACGCGCCTTACCTCTCGCCGCCGCAGGATCTAAGCCTCGCCTGGCGCGAGCGCCTGGGGAAAAAGCGCCGCTCCCGGGTGGGCGTCTGCCACGCGGGCAGCGCAACGCACGGCAACGACCACAGGCGCAGCCTGCCGCTCAAACGCCTGTTCGACCAACTCCCGACGGGAGCGGACTACTATCTTCTGCCAACGGATCTTCGCGACGGCGATGAAGACATGCTGCGGGACCGACCCGATGTCACATGGATCGGCCGGCAGGTGGAGAATTTCTCCGACACAGCGGCGATCTGTCAGGAGCTGGACGTCGTAGTGACCGTGGACACCAGCCTCGCGCACCTCGCCGGCGCCCTGGCCCGCCCGGTGCTGGTGCTGTTGCCATATCTGCCGGACTGGCGGTGGGGGCTCGGCCGCACCGACAGTCTCTGGCATCCGACCGCTCAACTGTTCCGGCAGACGGCGCCGGGCGACTGGGACACCCCGCTCAAGTCCATACAGGCGCGCCTCACCGAGGTGATCGCGGCGCCGCTATAGGGGTTGATCAGCACCAATCTCAACCCAGGGTGTGGCGATAGCGCATGTGGATCAACATGCCCGACGCCTGACGACGGCTTTCGATCCCGGCAAGGACAGAAGGTCGGGAGCCGCTGAACACAACATAGTCGTTCTGCAACTTCCGATCTGTCACGTTGTTGAGTTCAAGTCGCCAGGACTGATGCGGCGCCGGCTTGTACTCAAAATAGACAACCACGTACGGCAAAGTCTTGGTGTAGTCGATCTCGTTGTAACGGTAAGCGACCTGCCGCCGCGTCGAATAGACATCGACGCCCCAGCTGGACTTCAGCGCTTCGATCTCATTACTGAAGTTCAGCGTGCCGAAGAACGGCCGGACTTGCGAAACAGGTCGCGCCCGCCCAGTGGTCGGATCCGTCGCCTCTGTGTTGCTCCAGGTGGCGGACGCCTTGAGCAGTCCATGCTTCAGACCGAAGGGCGCCATTGGTGCGGCCACATCCAGGCTCACTGTATCGTCCGTACCTGCACCAATATTGCCAGGCGTGTCGTAGAAGCCCGCCGGATCAAGCGGGTAGGACGGATTGAAGCCTCTGATGCGGTCGACAACGTTTGACAGTTCGCTGTGGCGCAGTGTCAGCGTCACGTCGCCGCGCCCCCAGAAACTGTGCTCCACCGCCGCCTCGTAGACCCAGGACGTCATCGGCTCCAGGGTCGGGTTTCCGGCGTGCAGGCCTGTATTCAGCTGGCCGGAGGCGACAAAGGCGTCGAAATCGAGCTGACCGACCTCCTGCTCGATGCGCAGCCGGATCTGGTCCCCGGCTCTCGGCGTCCAGGTCAGGACCCCGCGCGGCTTCACGTAAGTCAGTGTCTTCTCCGCCGTCACGTCGCCAGCGGAGGCGATGGTCGAGGTTTCGACACGCACGCCGGCTTCGAACTGAACAGCGCGGCTCGGCCGCCACTGGAGGACGCCGCCGACGTTGGCGCGCTGCTCGTCCACGCGCGTGCGGGCGGCCGCCAGAGAGGCGGTGTCGCCATCGACGGTGTAGCGCGCGGCGGCGTGCTGGAGATTATAGGCGCCCTCGGCCGAGAGTTCGGCCGTCAGGTCCGATCCGAAGCTGCGGCGCAGGACCCCGCGCAGAATGGATTCCGAGAGTCGGCTGCGCTGCTCGTACTGCTGATCGCTGCCGTCCGCGAGATAGCCGGACAGAACGTGGCCCTGCCGCACCTGCTGAATCGCGGTCAGCTCAAGGCGGGTGTCGGCGCCAAACCCACGCCTATAGTTGATCGCCACTTCGCCGTTGATGTGCCGCTCGGTGTAGGCGAGGCGACTGTTGTAAGCGCCGGGTCCGCCGGAGTCCTCTTCCCGATCCGTGTAGGTGTTCAGATGCAGATCGGCATTGACGTGCAGTCGCCCGCCCGCCAGCGGGCGCTCGTACACCGCCGTCGAATCGGTGAACCAGCCGCCGGCGCGGGCGCGCAGCCGCAGGACGCAGGACGTCACACAGGTCCCGGCCGGCCGCACGGCGGGATTGTCGGTGAAGGTGTCCCGTCCGTCCCCGCTGCCGTTGTCGATGAAGGCGCCGGTGACGAGGGAGGCTTCGGTGCGCACCCCGTCTCGCTCCCGCGTCGCCTCAAGCTTGAGGATCGGAGCCTGTTTGCCAGTCGAGGGCGTCCAGTCGTCGACAAGGGTGACGACCAATTGCCTCACGCCGTCCTTCTTGCGGACTACATTGGCGATCAGCGTGCGACCCTGCATATCGATGGCTCGGTCTCCGCCGCGAATGAGATCGATCCGCTCCACCTGACCGGCGGGAATGCGGCGTAGGATGGATTCCAGGCCATCCTGCTTGCTGGTCGGTCGCTGACCGTCGATCACGACGTTTCCGGCGCCTTCCGAAAAGCCTCGGACCTGTGCGCCGCCGTCGAACACGAAGCCCGGGATCCGATTGACCATGTCCATGGCGGTGTTCGGCCGTGCGTCGGCGAAGAAGGCGGAGGGAAAGGACGTCACCCCGGAGGTCGCACTCGCCCCCTGCGCATCCGCCGCCTGAGCGGCTGTTGCGCTGACCAGACAGGTCGCTGCGAGTAGACCTATGCCGAGCTTTCCGAATGCCAATTGCGTCTCCCCGAAGGCTTCGCCGTCACGGATGAACCGATCCGCGCCCTGCGCGCTTTAGAGACATTCTTACCCACCACCGAGTTACATCGACGTAACGAACGGATTCGACGCTGGTCTTTATGGTCGAGCCTGGCGATTGGAATGCGCCGAGTCGGATGCTAAAGTTCCGATAAGGAGGCGTCGCGCATGAGCGTTGACCCCATCAATCCGGTTCTAGGCCTCAGCGCCGCGAGCTTGGTCGCGCTGAGCCGCACTGTGCTTCCGGTGTCGCCCGTGTCCCCCGGCGCGGAGGCGCTCCAGTCTCTCGAAGCGCAAGCCGCCCTCTCGACGCCTACACCTCCGGACCCCGCCATCGCCGCGACCCTGTCCTCCGCCGTTGCGAAGGCCGCCGTGGGGCAGGACGGACTGGCCCCGCTGTATGCCGACCTTGAGCGAGCTGCGCAGGCGCCCTCACTGCCCCCGGACGTGCGCGCCAAGATCGCTGAGGTGCTGCAGGCCCAGCCTCAGCTCACCCCCGCAAGCACTGGGGCCGATGTGAAGGTGGCGACGCAAGGCTCCGGCCTCTTTCTCGAGGCGACCCTGCTAGCTGCGCTGCAGGGCGCCGCCGCACCCGAAAGTCTTTCTGGCGACGTAAAGGCGCAGTTGCTGCAACTCGTCGCCCTCTTGAGCCTATACGCGTCTGACGGCGGCGCGGCGCCGGCGCCGACGGAACGACGTCCTGGGAGCCGTCCTCCCCCGCCCGTTCGCGGCGGAACGCTTCGGGGCGAGCGACCGTCACCCCCGTCCATCGAGACCAAGTCGGACAAGGCGACCCTGTTGGAGCGCCTGCTCGGCGACTCCCGGGCGGCCCTGTCGAGGATCAGCCTTTCACAGTTCGCCTCGACGCCCAGGCCAGGTGAAACGGCGACCTGGCGCTTCGAAGCGCCTGTCGCGACACCGACCGGACAGGGCTTTGCGGAGTTTGAGATCCATCGCGACGGTAAGGACGGCGAAGGCGGCGGCGGCGGCGGCGCTGCGCCGAACTGGCGGGTGCGCTTCGCCCTCGATATCGCTCCGACCGGGCCTTTGGGCGCGGAGATCGCCGTGCACGCGGACAGCTTGAGGGCGACCTTGTGGGTAACCGACGATGCCGCGCGGGCGGCCATCGCCACGCATCTCGGCGCCCTCGAAACCACACTTCGCGCGGAGGGCTGGCCGAACGCGACCGTGCGCATCGCCGCCGCCCCGCCGTCGACGCCCCCGACGCCCAGCGGCGTGCTGGTGGACAGAACGGCATGAGCGAGCTGGAAAAGCCCGAGTCCAAGCCTCAGCTCGCGGTCGCCCTGCGGTATGACACCCCTCACGCCCCGACCGTGACGGCCGTGGGACGGGGCGAGATCGGGCGGCGGATCATTGAACTCGCCAAGGAAAATGGCGTGCC
>CAIUZX010000380.1 GCA_903903715.1 uncultured Caulobacterales bacterium | reverse complement strand
CCCTGAGCTGTTCAAGGTCGCGCCGGACATCTTCATGGCCATGATCGACACCGCCGACATCGTGGCGGAGCGCTACAAGGTCAGCCGCGAGTATCAGGACGAGTATTCGCTGGAGTCGCAAAAGCGCATGGCCGCCGCGCAGGCTGCGAACAAGTTCGCAGACGAGATCGTGCCGATGGCCACCAAGATGAAGGTGGTCAACAAGGAGACGAAGGAAGAAAGCCTGGTCGATTACGTGGTCTCCCGCGACGAGTGCAACCGTCCCGACACGACGCTGGCGGGCCTCTCCAGCCTTCAGCCGGTGAAGGGCGAGGGCAAGTACGTCACCGCCGGCAACGCCAGCCAGCTCTCCGACGGCGCCGCCGCCGTGGTGCTGATGGAGGCCAAGGAAGCCGAACGCCGGGGCCTTGAGCCGCTCGGCCGCTTCGTGTCCTGGGCGGTCGCGGGCTGCGAGCCGGACGAGATGGGCATCGGGCCGGTGTTCGCCGTGCCGAAGCTTTTGAAGCGTCAGGGTCTGACCGTCGACGACATCGATCTTTGGGAGCTGAACGAGGCCTTCGCCAGCCAGTGCCTTTATTCCCGCGACCGTCTCGGCATTGATCCAGCCAAGTACAACGTCAACGGCGGCTCCATCGCCATCGGCCACCCCTTCGGCATGACGGGCGCGCGCTGCGCCGGTCACATCCTGCAGGAAGGCCGTCGCCGTAAGGCCAAGTGGGGCGTGGTGACCATGTGCATCGGCGGCGGTCAGGGCGGCGCCGGTCTGTTCGAGATCTATTCCTGATCTAACATCATCACGGTGAGCCGGCGGGGAACGTCTCCGCCGGCGCGCCTTTCGGGTCGCTCACGTCAAAGCCGAAGATCTTTTCCAGCACGCCGCCGAAATCCGGGGCCGGCGCGTCCATGCGGGCGAGATAGCCCTTGCGACCATCTCCCCAGAAGATGTCCGAGTTGAACTGCAAGGGCGTGCGCAGCGGCCCCTGATCGGCGAAGGTCTGTCGAGCCGCGAGCCGGCACCCCGTGTCGCAGGTCCAGACGCTGATCCGCGACCACTGGGTGGGCTTGTCCAGCCAACGCATCAGGTCAAAACCCTGATCGGGCTCAGGTAGAGCGGGAAGCTTTGCGAATGGCGCCGCCGCCACGCTCTGCGCGGACCGGGTGTCCGGGAAGACGCCGAACTCCACCAGCGTGTCATAGCGTGCTTCTGGCGCCGCACGGATCACCGCGCACCAGCCGGTATGGCCAGGCAAGGCCTCGCCCACCAGATCACAGCGCTTGCCGCGCATCGGGCGCACCAGCAGCGCGGTCCGCGCGTCTTGGGCCCTTGGACCGTCGCGCAGGATGAGGATCTCCCGCATAGATCCGCCGCCGATCAGCCTCTGGCACAGCCAGCCGCACCGCCCGGGGCCGGGATCGCGATAAACGGCGATGCGCTTGGGATGAATGGGAGACGGCGTGGGCGCGACGTCGCCTGCGACCGCCAGCCTCGGATCATCCGCCAGCCACTGATCGACAATATAGGGCGTTGCAAGCGCCGGCAGACTCGCCGCCAGCAGCGCCATCGCCGCCAGCCACCGCGCCCCCGCCGCACGCAGGGCGAACAGGGGCAAGTCGATCATCGGCAAATACAGAAGAAGATACGGCGCTGCGAGCATCAGGAGGCCCGGAACGACCAGCAGAAACAGGCCGACCTCCATCCCCCGCGTCACGCCCATCAGGGCCAGCGCCGCAAGACCGGGATAGAGGAAGGCCGCGCGCCGCCACCAGGGCTTTATGACCGCAACGGACTCGTTGATCGCCCCGGCCCGCGCCGCCTCGACGCCGAGACCGAGGATCCACACCCCGCCTGCGACCGCCACGAGGGTCTGCAGCACCAGGACGCCCAGGCGCGTCAGATCGTGATCCGGTGCGCTCTGGAAGGCGCGGGTGGCGATCCACACCCCTGCAACCAGCGTCCCGCCCCCCAGCGGCGGCGCAGCGCGAACAAACTCCGGCCCGAACAGGCGAAGGAGCATAGAGCCGAGGCCAGGATCGGCCAGAAACGGCCGCCGGCTCGCCCGCACGCCGAGCAGGATCAGGATCCCGCTCAGGACCGTCAGGGGGCCGAACAGCATGGCGAAGACGGCGAGACCGGAGATGAAGGCGGGGGGCGCCGGTTGCAGGGCGATCAACGCCGCAAGATCGAGCCCCAGCAATCTTGCCGCCAGCGTCGCCGCCGACAGGCCGATCAGGGCCAGCATCACGCCTAGAAGATTGATCCGAGCGCCCACGCTCCACCCTGTCCTTTTCGGGTCGAATGACCCATTCCCGGACGAAGCGCGCCTCCCGCAAAGCGCGCAGAGCCCGGTTGAGGGTCAGGCTGCAAGCGACGCGCCAATGGGGTGTGATGTTCGAGGTACGGTGACCGATATCGACCAATGGCTGGGGGACTAGGACTCGAACCTAGAATGACGGTACCAAAAACCGCAGTGTTACCATTACACCATCCCCCAAGGATGGTTCGGGCCGCGCGGCGCAAGAAGGCCTGCGGCGACGAAGGCGGTGGAGATAGCCTAAGCGCAGCGGGCATGCAACAGGTCGCGTATCGCTTCTTTGCGCGCTTGCGGCGGAAGGGGCGCCTCGCTATAAGGCGCGCTCTTTTATGTCGGAGTGTGGCTCAGTCTGGTAGAGCACTGCGTTCGGGACGCAGGGGTCGCAGGTTCAAATCCTGCCACTCCGACCATTTTCTCCCGTGATCTCAAATCATGACGCGCCAAGGCGCTTTTGCTGAGCGAACCACGGGACCAGGCGTTCGATCGCCTCCTTTGTCTCCGCCGTCGACACAGCAAAGCTGATGCGGATGAATCGTCCGCCGTCGATGGGATCGAAGTCGATCCCGGGCGCCGTGGCGACGCCGGTCTCGCGCACCATCGCCTCGCAGAACGACAGACTGTCCCGCGTCAGGTGGCCGACATCCGCGTAGATGTAGAAGGCCCCGTCCGGCGGGGCGATGGCGGTGAGGCCAAGGCGCGGCAGCGCCTCCAGCATCAGACGGCGGTTCTCCGCATAGGCGCGGACATGGCCGTCCAGCTCGCCTTCGCAATCCAGGGCGGCGAGACCTGCGTGCTGGCTTAGGGATGGCGCCGTGAGGAAGAGGTTCGCCACATAGGACCGGTAGTGGGTCACTTGATCCGCGGGCGCCACCAGCCAGCCGAGGCGCCAGGCCACCATACTGAAATACTTGGAGAAGCTGTTCACCACCACCGCGTCCGGCGCGAACTTCAGCATGGAGAGCGTGGGCCCCGCATAGGTCAGGCCGTGATAAATCTCGTCCGAGATGATCCTGATCCCCCGGGCGCGGCAGACGTCCGCCAGCGCCTTGAGATCCGCCTCGGGGATGATCGAGCCGGTCGGATTGGCGGGGCTCGCGATAATG
>CAIUZX010000379.1 GCA_903903715.1 uncultured Caulobacterales bacterium | reverse complement strand
GTCTGCTCACCGGCCCTGAGGCCGGAATCACGCGCGACGCCGTCAGTGTGGAATGGGAGTGGCAGGGCCGCGCCGTGCGCCTGGTCGATACCGCCGGCCTGCGCCGCAAGGCGCGGGTGCAGGAGACGCTGGAAAAGCTCTCCACAGCCGACTCCATCCGCGCCATCACCTTCGCAGAGGTGGTGCTGCTGATCATGGACGCCACCCACCCGTTCGAGACCCAGGACCTGCAGATCGCCGACCTGGTGGAGCGGGAAGGGCGGGGCCTCGTCTTCTGCATCACCAAGTGGGACCTGATCGAGAACCCGGCGGAAAAGCTGGCCGAGCTCAAGGAGCTGTCGGAGCGGATGCTGCCCCAGCTGCGCGGCGCCCCCCTGATCGCTTTGTCCGCGGAGACCGGGCGGCATGTCGACCGGCTGATGCCGGCCGTGTTCAAGCTGCACGCCGACTGGTCGACCAAGGTCAAGACTCGCGACCTGAACGACTGGCTCTCCATGGCCGTGCAGCGCCACCCGCCGCCGGCGGTCAGCGGCAAGCGGATCAAGCCGAAATACATGGCTCAGACCAAGGCCCGCCCGCCGACCTTCGTCCTGTTCGCCAGCCGGGCCGACCAGCTTCCGGACAGCTATCGCCGCTATCTGATCAACTCGCTCCGGGACAGCTTCGACCTGCCCGGCACGCCGATCCGCATCACCATCAAGTCGGGGGCGAACCCCTATGCGGAGACCGAGGCCAGCGACGGCCGGGCCCGGCCGATGACCAAGCGTTTCCGCGGCGCCAAGCCCGAGAAGGCGCCCAGCTGGTCGACGGCGGGCTCTGGAACCACGGCGGCGTCGGCCAAGCCCCGCACCCGCTCCATCACCGTCAAGGCGATGAAGGCCAGCATCGCCGAGGCCAGCGGCCCGGCGCCTAAGGGCCTGTCCGCCAAAGGTCTCGCAAAGGTCCGAACCCGCCTCGTCCGCCAGACCGCCGCCCCCGCGGCCAAGACCGGCCCGCAGGGCGCAACGCGCTCGCCGGCGCCGAAAGCTGGCCCGCCCAAGGCCGGCGGCGCGCCCAAGACCGGCCCTGTCAAATCCCGCGGCGCCCGCCCCACCGGCCGCCCCAACTCCCCCAAGCCTGCCGGTCCTAAAGGTCCGCCGAAGGGCGGCGCCAAAGGCGGCCCGAAAGGCGGTAAGGGGCGGGGCTAGGGCTGTTTTAGACCCTTAGGCGACGAAACACGCCGCATGTCTCACCATGGAAGACGGCGTCGCGCTCGTAGAAAAAGCCTGACTTCAACAATACCCGCTCTGAAGATCGATTTCCCTTCATGACCACGCCGACAAGACTTGGTTCGGTCCGTTGCGAGTTCCATAACTGAACCAGTGCTTCGGCAATCTCCGTGGCGTAGCCTCTCCCCCACGCACTTCGGGCGAAGGTGTAGGCAATCTCCAACTCCGGTGCGCCCTCTATCTCGATGCGCCGTAGTCCCGCGCGGCCCATATAGCCACCGGCCTCGGTTCGGAGGGTCCAAAGCCCTACGCCGTGATCAGCCCAATGGCGCAGGTTGGTTTCCAAGTAGTCGGATGTTTCGTCTGGCGTTCTAACTCCGCCGAGGAACCTCGAGACTTCCACGTTGAGATGGAGCTGCACCAGGTCGGGCAGGTCTTCACGAGACAATTTTGTCGCTCTCAATCTGGGTGTCGAGAAAGTGTCCATTCGAGATTGTTGTCGAATTGATGCGCATGAGCAATCGCACTCTCAGCGGCCCTGCGGGCGCGTGCGTGGTAGTTGCGACCGTCGGGCCGACGTCATTTGGCGCTCGCCCCCCTTCGCGACCCGCAGTCCACGAAAAACTGGAGGAGATCTCCACCCCTAAGCCAGGATCTCCAGCCCGTGCTTTTGAACGAGGCTGAGGAGTTTCAGCGCCGCGCCGCTGGGCTTCTTGGCGCCGGTTTCCCACTTTTCAACGGTGCTTTCACTCGTGTTGAGATAGCGCGCGAACACCGGCTGACTGACCTTGTTGGCTTCGCGCAACCGCTTGATTTCCAAAGGCGAGATGGCAGGCGGCACGGCGAGGCAAGTCTCATCGAAATCCCGCATCGTCGCTTTGTCGATCGCCTCGACCTTGAACAGCGCTGTAGCCGACGCATGGATGGCCTCAAGTGCGTCGCTGTTGAACTTGCGCTTAGAGGTCATGGCAAATCTCCATAAAGTGTCCGTCGTCCAACAGGCGAGTGAGTTGCGGGTCATCCAGTCGTTCATAGGACCCCGCCAACTTGCGGAACGCCGTCAGTTCCTTCTGGTCTATGTTGTCCCGGTCATTCTTGGCGAACAGATATTCGTAAACCCAGAAGCGGCGGCCTTTGGCGAGAATGATGCTGCGGCTCCTGTTCCTGTCGAGCCGCTTCTTAAACACGCCGCCGCCCAGGTCGTCAGCTTGCCCATTCCGCACGTCTGCGATGGCCCGGCAAAGCTCTGCGTCATCAATCAGCGCCTTGCGCGCCGCCTTGGAGAACCAAGCGGTCTTGAAGGTCCGCGCGAAGTTTTCAGCATCGGGCATCGACAAGGGACATAGCACTTAGTGCTATCAAATGCAATGCGACTCAACTGAGCGCGGTTCACCCCACCCCCCGCACCCCCAGCGGCTCAAAGAACCGCAGCAGGTACCCGTCCGGGTCGGCGACGACGAACTGGCGGTGGCCGATCTCGGCGTCGCCCCGCGCGTACCAGCGCTCTTCCAGGGGGACGAGGAGCGCGCGTCCTCGGGCGGCGAGCCGGTCGTAGAGGTCCGCCACCCCCTCCACCCTTATCTGCAGGTTGATCCCCCGGCCGAAGGGGCGCTCCAGCGGCGCCGTGCGAAAGCGTCGGCCTTCACCCTCCGCCGTCTCTAGCATCAGGTGGGCATCTCCCAGCGTCAGATAGGCGAACCCTTCTTCAGTGCGCTCATAGGCGACCACGAACCCGACCTCGCCGACATAGAAGGCCAGGGACGTCGGCAAGTCTGACACATCGAGTTCCGGAACCACAGCGGGCGGGGGCGGGGTCATGCCTCACCCTATCCCACGCGCGCTCTGACGTCGCGGGCCTGATCGCTGTTGGTCGGAGGGGCGGAGGCCGTGGCCCGGACCACGCGGTTTCCGTAGGCTGGAGGTCTAGCTTGGAGGTGATCATGCGCCTGTTGGCCTTTGGCTTAGCGCGGGCGACGACGTCCTCCTCAACCCAGACTGATTTGCAAATCGGTCGGCGAAGGATTATTTATCCTCCATGGGCAAGCACACCAGAGCCGCGACCGACCATTCTGCGTGTAACGCAGGCGCCGCCACGGAATCGACGCTGGCCGGGAGCTTCAAGACGATCGCCAATGCGCTGAAGCCCATGTCCAGGCAGGGCTCGATCTCGATGGCCCAGGCGCGAAAGGCCGTCCAGGATTACGTCCGCGCCTCCTCGAAATAGTCTGTGG
>CAIUZX010000378.1 GCA_903903715.1 uncultured Caulobacterales bacterium | reverse complement strand
GTCGCCTTGGTCGTACAGGCGCAGTACCAGCACATCTGGTCGCAGAACGGCACGTGCAGATAGAGGGAAAGGGACGCCTCTTCCGGCAGAGCGGCGAGCCATGTGTCGTAAAGCTCTGCGCCCACCGCGGCGGAGAAGTGGTTGGCGGTCGGATAGCTCGTATAGCGCGGCGCCCGCGCGGCGCGGGCGAGGACAGCCTGTGCGTCAAAGGCCTGAACGGCGATGGGGGCTGAGACGGGTGCGTTCACGGCGGACGGCTCCTTGAGCTTCGGTTCCGCGCTGAGTGTAGCGGCCTGCTCGGCCCTTAGAATTGATCCGGATCAGCCCGTCTCGGCGAGCGCAAGGGGATTGGGCGTCGGCTCGGCGATCTTGCGCAGGGTGTTGCGATCCGTGTGATGGAAGGGCGCGTCGCGGCCGCGGACCCTCAGCACCGTGTCCTGCAAATAGGACCAGGTCCCGTCCGCATGGAAGGTGACCTTCATGCGGAAACTGTCGGTGCGGAAGGCCTGCTCCAGGAACCAGGTGGAGACGATGCCGTACTCGGTGGAGCCCCGCTCCGCCTTGACTTCAAAGCTGTCCGCATCGGCGGCGGCGTGACCTGCGGCCAGCAGGGCCTGCCCGCGGGGAATGGTGAGGGAGTGCAGGACGAGGCCCGTCGCAGGCTCCCACAACCAGTAGCCGACCTGATCGTGGTAGGTCTCCGGCAGGCCGGGCTTCCTCGCCTGAACGTGATAGCGCAGGCCGTAGAAGAGCTGCGGGCCGTTGGACTGCGGGTCGCACGGCTGGGCCTCGATCCGCTCGATATAGGCCTGCTGGCCGGAGCCATCGACGTTCGGGTTGATGTCCAGGCCCTTTTCGCCGGTCCAGATCCCCGCCAGACGGCGCAGGGGGCCGAGATTGGCGAGGGTGTCGACGTCGATGTCGTCCTGCTCGGTGTGGATGTCGGCGGGCAGATCAGTCACGGGCGGGCCTCAAGCGCAATGGGTCCTTATCACGGCGAGATAGTCCGTTTTCGCGCCTTGCCAAGTCTGATCAGGGCTGGGCGTCCACCGCCGCGGCGACCGTCTGGCAGAAGGCCGTCTGTCCGTCCCGCCGCTTGTCGTCCTCCGCCGTCGGCCAGGCGCTGACGAACACCACCACCAGCTCCCGCTTCGGATCGATGTGGATGCGCTGGCCGAAGATGCCCAGCGCGTCATAGGTGCCGTCGTCGTTGGTCCACCACTGGAAGCCGTAGCCATGACCCGGATCGCCGATGTCGGCCTGCTTGCGGGTGGCCTGCTCCAGCCATCCGTCCGGCAGGATGGAGACGCCGTTCGCCTTCGCCCCGCCGATGAGGAACACCCCCATCCGAGCGTAGTCGCGTAACCTGACGGAGAGGCAGCAGCCGCCGATCTCCTCGTCGCTGAGGTCGGTCATCCAGGCGGCGTCGGTCTCCATCCCGGCGGGCTTCCAGATCTTTTCCTCAAGATACTGGGCCAGCGTCTTGTGCGTGGCCTGCATCACTAGCGCGCCGATCAGATTGGTCTCACCGGTCTTGTAGACCCACTTGGTCCCCGGCGCGGCTTCGCGCTTCAGCTTGCGCATATAGGCGACGGTGGCGTCGGCGTCGGCTTCCGGCTTGGTCATGACGAACTTGGCGACGTCGGAATGGATGTCGGTATAGTCCTCGTTCCACTGGACGCCCGAGGTCATGGTCAGGATCTGCCGGACCGTCACGCCCTCATAGGCGCTGCCCTTCAGGCCCTTGATGTAGGTGGTGACGGGGTCGTCGATGCTCTTGATATAGCCGTCCTTGACCGCCGCGCCGACAAGGGTGGAGGTGAAGGACTTGGCCACCGAGAAAGACGTCCAGCGCCCGGCGGCGCCAAAGCCCAGATTGTAGCTTTCCAGCCGCACCTTGCCCTTGTGCACGACGATCACGCCTGCCGCCTTCTGCGCGTCCATGAAGCCCTTCACCGTGTCCGCGCCGGTCGTTGCGGCGGGCAGGGCGAGCTTGAGCGGCGCGCCGTCGGGGAGGGGCGTGATGCGGTCGCCGTGATGGGCGGTGCGATAGGCGAACTGGTCCTCCATGTGCTGGAAGCCGTTCTCCTTCTGCGCCTGCGACCAGAACAGCACCTCGGCGGCGCGTAAGGCGCGGGTCTCGGCGAGGGCGGGGCCGGCCACTGTCGCGGCGACGGTCAACGCACAGAGCATGGGGGCGAAGCGGGTCATGTCAGTCTCTTCCCTGAAAGTCGCGCGGTCTTCGACGGGCGTTCGCGCCGCGCTTTGTGATCACACCATAACCGTCCACGCGCCGCGCTGGCTAGTGCTCAGGTTAGGACATCGCGCCCCCTATTGTATCGGCATTATTTGTGCCAATAATTGCTCAAGGTCAGTTCGGGAGCGGAATGTCATGAAGCGGTGGGCGGCAATTCTGGGCGGGATCGTGGTGGCCATCGCGGCGCTCGCGGGCCTCGCCTATGCGAACCGGGAGGCGGTCTTCCTGATGATCGCCCACTACAGCCTGCCGCACATTGCGCCGAACCGGCCGGTGACCTGGGCGCAGGGGTCGGCAGAGGCCACCACGGGGGAGCGTCCGCCGAACATCATCGTCATCCTCGCCGACGACATGGGCTTCAACGACATCACCTTCAACGGCGGCGGGATCGCCGGCGGGGCTGTCCCGACACCGAACATCGACTCGCTGGGCAAGGAGGGCGTCAGCTTCGCCAACGGCTATGACGGCAACGCCACCTGCGCCCCGTCCCGCGCCACGATCATGACCGGCCGCTACGCCACCCGTTTCGGCTTTGAGTTCACCCCTGCGCCCGTGGCCTTCCAGCGCCTGGTCGGCACGTCGGAGGAGCCGGGCGCTCTGGTCAAGCCGACCTTCAACGCCGCTGAGGTCAAGAACACGCCCAAGATGGACGCCCTGCGCGTGCCCCTGACCGAGACCTTCATCGCCAAGGTGTTGAAGGACAAGGGCTACCACACGATGCACTTCGGCAAGTGGCACCTCGGCGCCACCAAGGGCGCGCGGCCGGAGGACAAGGGCTTTGACGAAAGTCTCGGCTTCATGGCGGGCGGCTCGATGTACCTGCCGGAGAGCGATCCGGGCGTGGTGAACTCCAAGCAGCCGTGGGACCCGATCGACCGCTTCCTCTGGCCGAACCTGCCCTACATGGTCCAGTTCAACGGCTCGGAGATGTTCGCGCCCAAGGGCTACATGACCGACTATCTGACGGACGAGGCGCTGAAGGCGGTGGAGGCGAACCGCAACCGGCCCTTCTTCATGTACTTCGCCCCCAACGCCATCCACACGCCGCTGCAGGCGACGAAGGCGGACTACGACGCCCTGCCGCAGATCAAGGATCACCGCCTGCGCGTCTATGGCGCGATGATGCGCAACCTCGACCGCAATGTCGGGCGTCTGTTGCAGAAGCTGAAGGATCTCGGCCTCGACCAGAACACGATGGTGATCTTCACCAGCGACAACGGCGGCGCGGGCTATATCGGCCTGCCGGAGGTGAACAAGCCCTATCGCGGCTGGAAGGCGACCTTCTTCGAGGGCGGCATCCACTCACCCTTCTTCATCCGCTGGCCGGCGAAGATCCCGGCGGGCTCGAAGTACGCCGCCCCCGTCGGTCACATCGACATCTTCGCCACCGCCGCCGCAGCGGCGGGCGCCGCCCCGCCCAAGGACAAGGAGATCGACGGCGTCGACCTCGTGCCTTTCGTGACCGGCAAGGCGGAGGGTCGCCCGCACCAGATCATGTTCTGGCGTTCGGGGGCCTACAAGGTCGTGCTGGACGGGGACTGGAAACTGCAGTCGAGCGAAGCGCAGAACAAGGTCTGGCTCTACAACCTCGCGGCCGACCCGACCGAGCGGCATGAGCTGTCGCGCGCCGAGCCGGACCGCGTCCGCGCCATGCTCGATCTGATCCGCCAGCAGGACAAGAAGAACGTCAAATCCCTCTGGCCCTCGCTCCTCCGCGGTCCGATCTACATCGATCACCCCTCAGGCGTGCCCGCGAAGGCGGGGGAAGAGTATATTCTCTGGGATAATTA
Source organism: uncultured Caulobacterales bacterium (assembly GCA_903903715.1). Lineage (GTDB taxonomy): Bacteria > Pseudomonadota > Alphaproteobacteria > Caulobacterales > Caulobacteraceae > CAIMFV01. Next base: position 3,165 of record CAIUZX010000378.1, on the reverse strand, counting down.
GGGGGCGCGCACCACCCCCCTCAGAACGCCAGCTTCACCTTCGCGCCGCCGACATAGCTGACGTCGCTCGGCGAGACCTGCGGGTTGAGGTCGTCGGCGATCCCCCGTTCGGCCCGGCCGTAGACGGCGATGTTCGCCCGGCCAACGGTGCGCTGGTAGAGGAGGTCCACCGCGACGGGATGCTGCGCGCTGGCGGCGCTGACCGTCTGCGTGATCACCCCAAGGGCGCCGGTCTGGCGATCCACGACCCCGTAGTCCTGATACTGCAGCGCCCCGCTGACGACCCGCATCGGCTGGGAGACGGTGACGCGCAGGGTGTCGCCCGGGGCGAACAGGTTGACCTTGGCCAGCGCAGCCTCCGCCGCGAAGCCTTTGAGGCCGCCGTCCGCGATGGTGAGGGCCTGCTGGCCGCGGGTGGTGGTCGTCGTCCAGGTGCCGCTGGCCGTCAGCAAAAGGTCGTCGGCGAGGGCGTAGTCAAAGCCGACCGACCGACCGTTCGAGACCGAACCCTTGGACAGATCCCCCCGATCCATCGACTGCAGGCCAAGGAGGCCCGACGCCTCCTGCAGCCTTGTCAGGCTGGTGCGCACGACGAGGCGAGGGGAGAGGGCCAGCGCTGCGCCGACATGCTCGGCCTCAGCCTCATAGGCGAAGGCGCCGCTCTTCTCCGTGGGGGTGCGGACGCCGACCTGCGAGAAGTCGCGCCGGTCGTTGCGGCGGGTGACCCCGGCCGAGACGGCGAGGCCTTTCGCCACATCGGCGTTCAGGTTCATGAACTCCCCGCCGGACGCGAGCGCCAGCAGCGGGTTCGCCCCCGACCGCGTGGTGTCGTAGTCCCTGCCGAAGCCGAGCCCCGCCATGCCGTCCAGCACCGGCGCGCCGTCGCCATAGCCGAAGCGCAAGGCCGCGCCCTTCGTCGTCAGCGCGATTTCCGACTTCACGCCGACTGCGCTCTGACGATAGCCGTCGGCGGGCGTGTTCTCAGAGAGCTTCATGCGGACATCGAGAGCGCCGAACGTCGCCGCCGGCGCGCTGGACTGGGCGAAACCGAGGCTGCGCCCGTCGAGCAGGCCGCGCGCGTTATCGTTGAAGCTGTGGGTCTTCGCCCAGGTCGACAGGCCCGAGGTCAAGAAGGCCTGGAAGGGCTGGCTGACGGCCGCCGCTGTATCTGTGGATTGCCCCACCAGCTTCGACGACAGGGGAATACGGAAGTCGCGGAAGGTGCCGAGCAGGGGCTCGATGCCAGAGAAGAACAGACCGCTGGCGTTGAAGCTCGCCTGGGAGCCGGTCTTGATCGTCGCGACCACCTGGCTGACGGTTTGCGGGATCTTGGTCGTCACGCCGTTCTTCGTCGTGGACTGATAGTAGATGAGGTTGTCATAGCTTAGCGGCGACTGCGCCGCCTGGATGTTCAGCAGGCCGTAGCCGTAATTGGCCCAGTCCCGGTCAGATCCGGCGGCCTTGCCCAGAGGCGTCGCCGTCTTGAACAGGATATCCGCGGTCACGTCCGGGAACTGCGTCAGCCAGGGCCAGCGCGACTGGATCAGCGCCGCCGCGCCGGTGACGAGGGACGCGGCGTAGCCGGTCCCGGACACCCGGGTCACGCCGCCCGACGCGGTGTTCGCCAGCACCAGCTCCCCCGGCGCAACGAGGAAGCGGTGGCTCAGAAGATCCCCCAGCGCGCACACCGGCTCGTCGATCAGGCACACATTGCCGGGACGGTTGGAGAACTTCGAAATCACGCCGTCGAGGCCCACCGACCCCACCACGATCAGGGAGGGGGCGTAGAGGGCGTCCATCTTGACGTTCGCGGTCTGCTTGCGGCCATCGTTGCCCGCCGCCACGACGAACAGGGTCGTGCCGTTGGCCACCAGGACGTCGAAGCCGGTGACCAGGTTCGCCCAGGACGGCGACAGGGCGTACCCGGGTGTCGCGACCGAGATGTCGATGATGCTGGCCCCGCGGGCGGACAGGAAACCGATGCCGGAACTGATCTGATCCCAGTTGCTGGAAATCGCGCCCGTTGTCGGGTCGGTCACGAAGGGATTGTAGCCGGTCACGGTCGTGTGGGGAGACACGCCCATCGCCTTGCCATTGACGGGTTTAGCCGCGATCAGGCTGGCCAGCGTGTCGCCCTGCGACCGCGTCGCATCGCCGGCGTTGCCGTTCCAGCCCGGCGCGCCGCCGATGGGATCGGCCGTTGTATAGGCGATCAGGCCGACCGTGCTGGCGTTCACCGCGCCTTGCGTCTGCGCCAGCGCCGGCGTCCAGTGCGTCATGCCCATCCAGTAGTCGACCCGCGGCGCGGGGACGTAATTCATGGTCGTGTCGTAGATCTGCAGGAACAGGCGTTCCCGCGCCGTCTCATCCAGAGCATTGAGGCTCGACGGCTGTCTCAGATCGACCCCGCGCTGTCTCAGGATCGGGGCGATGACCTTATCATAGTAGCTCGTGTTGAACTGGCTGCGGAAATATGCGCCCCAAAAGCTTTCCGCCGTGGTGATCATGGACTGCAGGTCCACGACGGTCCGCGCCTGACTTTTGTGATCCTCGGCACGATCGGCCCAGTCTTCATCGATATCGGCCCACCGGGTCTCGAGCCTGGTCCAGAAGGGGGCGATGGTGCTGTAGCTGATCGCGCCCGGGACCGGATTGCCCTGACCGTCCTTCAGAGGCGCCTGAGGGTTGATCGTTCCCCAGAAGGTCTTGTCGGTCGAGTACGGATTGACGCCGTTGTAGAACGACTTGGTGTCGCCCCAGAAGGCGGTGTCGGCGCTCTTGAAGAAGGGCGCGATGGTCTCCCCTGTCAAGGGATAGGGCCACATCGGCGCCACTGTATCCGCGGCGCTCGCTTGCGATGTCAGACCGGTGATCGCCAGGGTGGACGCGGCCGCGAGGGCCAGCGACTTCAGGGAAAGCTTTTCGAGCATGACGGTCGACCCCCATTGAGCAGGGCGAGTCATCCGCCCTTGAGCGTGACGAGGTTAACCCCGCCCTAACTCAACCGGAAGGCGGAACAACAAATACGATATCTCGCGTTACAAAAAGTCGCGGCGGAAGGGACTTTTTAAAGGTGAGCACAGGGCCGGCGCCTGTGAGCTTTCCCTTGCCCGCATTGGCGCTGAACCGTACATTTTGAAGCAGCGCCCGTGGGTGGGTTCGGCG
>CAIUZX010000377.1 GCA_903903715.1 uncultured Caulobacterales bacterium | reverse complement strand
AGGGTCGTTCGTCATCCCCTATGTTGTCGAGGGCGACTTGGCCATGAGCTCATTCTGCGACACCTCGTTAACCAAACTTGTTTAGTTTCGCTTAGGAGGAAGTGGTTAACTCTCTCGATGCGACTCTGTGTCGGGGAGCCTTTCTGCGATCCCGTCCCAGGCCGCGCTGTTCGGAACCTAAGTCTCATGCCGCTGAAACTGTCCCTCAAGCCCGGTGAAAAGTTCGTTCTGAACGGCGCCGTGGTCCAGAACGGAGACCGGCGCACCACGCTGGTGCTTCAGAACAAGGCGTCCGTCCTTCGGGAGAAGGACATCATGCAGGCGGACGAGGTCACCTCGCCCGCCCGCCGTGTCTATTTTCCGGTGATGATGATGTACCTCGATGAGGTCGGTTTTGAATCCTACTACGAAGAATTCGCCCTGCGTCTGACGGAATTCATGGGCGTGATCCGAAACCCGACCATTCAGTCGATCTGCGTCCAGGCGTCCAAACATGTCCTCGCCCGCGAGCAGTACAAGGCGCTGATGCTTTGCCGCAAACTGATTGAATACGAAGACGAAAGGCTCGGTAATGTCGCTGCAGGCATACAAACAGGCGGCGCAGCGGGCTGAAAGCCCGCGCGAAACCGAATACCGCCTCTTTGGTCAGGTCACACGGGCGCTGATCGAGGCGTCGAAGCTGGATCGTAGCCAGATCGCGGAGCGTATGGACGCCCTGCACTGGAACCGCCAGCTATGGAACGCGCTGGCCAGTGAGTGCTCCGACGCCGAGAACGGCCTGCCAGACATGCTTCGCGCCCAGATCATCAGCCTCAGCCTCTTCGTCAACCGGCACACCAGCGCGATCATGCGCAATGAAGAGACCTTCGACGAGCTGATCGACATCAACCGCACGATCATGCAGGGCCTCGCCCCCGGCGCCGCGACGCCTTGAGGGCTATTTCTACCCCTTCACCCAGGCCGGTCTGCGCAGCGACTTGTTGATCGTCCGCCCGTCCGTCGTGCGCACTTCGGTTCCGATCGCCAGATCCCGGCGCATGTGGTCATAGCCCGCCATATGCACAATGCCGACCGGCGCGTTGGGCAGATAGCGCTCAACCAACAGGCCCTCGTCCGGCGTGCAGCACCAGAACGGCCCCATATAGTTGCAGGTCTCCGGCATCAGCTCGACGTCATAGCCGTCAGCATGCACGATCAGGCCCAGCGCCAGCTGATCCGAGGTGAAGATCCGGCCCCGTCCAATGACTTCGGCCTGACGGGCGCGCCACTGTTCCCAGTGCGGCGCATCCCGGCGCAGCGCCCAGACGCCGGCGTTGAAGGTCGGCTTGTCCCCCACCTTGCGCGCGATCTCCTCCGACAGACCCGCACGACGGGCGTTCTTGTACAGCTGCGCCTTGACCTTGGCGTAGCCGAACGCGGCCCATTCAAGGGTCATGACGACCTCGCTGTAGCGCGAGGTCTGTGAGACCACCGCAAGGCCGCTCTTGTCCGCGCCCTTGCGCAACAGATCGACGGCGGAGATGTCCTGCACCCAGGCGTCGCTGTCGATCCAGACGATCACGTCCGCATCGGTCAGATGCTGGTCGAGAAAGGTCCGCGTCGTCAGGATCT
>CAIUZX010000376.1 GCA_903903715.1 uncultured Caulobacterales bacterium | reverse complement strand
GAGGCCCGCGTCTCCCGCGCTTGACGGCGCGCGCGCGCAGGACTACCCCCAAAAGGCTTCAGGTTCCCCGCGAGGGGATGAAAAGGGAACTCAAGGTGAAAGTCCTTGGGCTGCCCCCGCAACTGTAAGCGGCGAGTCCCTTGTCACAAAGCCACTGGATCCTCTTTGGGTCCGGGAAGGCGACGATGGGGCGCTGACCCGCAAGCCAGGAGACCTGCCCGGAGCAGTCGCCCTTTCATCGGCCGGGGTGCGCCGAGGGAAACGGGATCTTTCCGGCGTGGCGACGCCCTTGGACCTTGGACCTGTGCGAGCGATCGCATGCGGTCGATGCGTCCGGCTCGCTGAAGGAAAGGTCTGGCCATGCCCGGAATCCGTTTTGTTATCTCCGCCGCCGCCCTTGTGGCGGCCCTCGCCGCGTCCGCCGCCCAGGCCGACGAGGTCGCCCCCGTCATCGTGTCGGCGGTGCGAACGCCCACCCCCGCCGATCAGGTGGCCCAGTCGGTGACCGCGCTCGACGCCGCCACGCTTCGCCTTCGCCAGACCACGGTGGTCGCCGACGCGCTCGCGACCACGCCGGGCTTGAGTGTCGTGCGCAACGGCGGCGTCGGCCAGACCACGACGGTGCACATCCGGGGCGCGGAGACCGAGCAGACGGTGGTGGTGCTGGACGGGGTGCGGCTGAACGATCCCTCGTCCCCCGGCGGCGGCTATGATGTCTCGAACCTCTTCGCCGGAGACCTTGACCGGATCGAGGTGCTGCGCGGCCCCGCCTCCACCCTCTGGGGCGCGGACGCCATCGGCGGGGTGATCGTGATGACCACGGCGGCGCCGACCGGAGCGCTCAGCGTGAACGGCGCGGCGGAGGCGGGCAGTCTCGACACGCGCTATCTGCGCCTGTCCGCGTCCGGCGTCATGGATCGCCTGAGTTGGCGCGCGGCGGGGGGGTATTTCCAGACCAGCGGCGTGTCGGCCTTTGCGGCGCGACTGGGGGGGAAGGAGCCGGACGGCGCCCTGAACGCCGCAGGTTCGCTGCGCCTTGGCTACAGGTTGAGCGACGCGGCGGACGTTGATCTGCGTTTCGCCCACGTCAGCGCAAAGACCGCCTTCGACGGTTACCCGCCCCCCAACTACACGCTCGCCGACACGCCAGAGTACGGCGAGAGCCGCCAGACCCGCGGCTATGTCGGCCTGAACCTCAAGGGGTTCGGAGGCGCGCTGAAGTCGACCGTGTCGGTGCAGGTGCTGCGCCTCGACCGAGACAATTTCGACCCGACCGTCAGCCCGATCACCACCTTCTACGCGCGGGGCCTGACCCGCACCCTCGCCTGGCAGGGGGATTGGACGGTCTCGCCCCGTCTGTCGGTGCAGGGGGGCCTTGAGTCCGCGCGCTCGCAGATCCGCACCGCAGCGCCCGCAAGCTATGACCCGAACCCCGCGCCGCTGAAGGCCGATGCGACTCTGGACAGCGCCTTTGTGAACGGGCGATTCCGGGTGCTGGAGGGCCTGACCCTGTCGGCGGGCCTGCGCGACGACCACCACAGCCGCTTCGGCGATCACGCGACGGTGAGCGCGGGCCTTGCCTACACGCCGGACGCCGGGGCGACCCAGTTCCGCGCCAGCTTCGGCCAGGGCTTCAAGGCG
>CAIUZX010000375.1 GCA_903903715.1 uncultured Caulobacterales bacterium | reverse complement strand
CCGCCAGCGGCGGTGCGGCCGGCAGCGGCGTTCATGGCGGAGAGTTCAGCGGCGTCTGCGAGCGAGGTCATCGCCCCAAACGGGTTCGCACGCCCGCCGGACCTCGCCCCGTCATCCCATTGCGACGCCGCCCCCCGATCCGAGAAGCCGCCATTGCTTTGAAAGGTCAGATCCTCGGGCTTCATCTGGAACCCCGCATCGTGCAGGGCCTGACGCAGTGCGCCGGATTCACGTGACAGCGCGGCGGCGGCTTCCGGGTGCTCAAACGACAGTCGCGCGGACATTTCGCCTTTGGCGTTGATTTCCACCGAAACATTGACGCGGCCTAGACCTGAAGGATCCAAGGCGACATCAAATCGCGTGCTTTGATCGCCCAGCTTGCCGATGATCTGGGCTGATAAGCTTGTGACCGTTCGAGACGGACCTTCCGGAGCGCGCACGCCGGATGTTCCTTGCGGCGGGTTCAAGGGAGCGGAGATGAACGCGTCCGGCTGCGGCGTCGTCGGCAGCGCATCGGCAACGGGCGCGCCGAGTTGAAGATCCAAAGACTTTCGAGCACTCGCGCCGGTGTCGCCGCCCGCATCTGCGTCCAGGTCGCCGTCGGAGGTCGCGCGCCCGGCGATCGCCTGGACGGCGTCGCTGAGGTCGGTAGCTACGGCCGTGGGATCCGCTGCGGCCACTTTGATGAGAGATTCCCCTACAGGCGCGGTCGACGTTGGGGTTCGAGTCAAAGACTTGGACGAGGTGGCGGCGTCGCCCAGCGCCTTTTCCGCGCCAGATGCGCTGACGCTCAGCGGCGCTGTGTTCACTGGCGCGTTGAATGCGACCTGGTTGGCGTAGATTGCTGGGTCCGGCGAAGGTGTTGGCTGGGAAGCTGCCGCCAGAACGGCCGGATCCACGAAGTCTGATTTTGCTTCCGTCGCCGGTGAGGGCTTTTGCGAAGTCAGATCGTCGTGTTTTTCAACCGTTTCAGACTTGGCCGACACACTTGGCGACGACTCTGACGGGGGCGTCGCGTCTGGCGCCTCATGACTATCCCGTGCCGGCTGACGGTCTTGATGAGAACTGGGCTTTGAAGGCTCCAAATTGGATTTCTGGGTCGGGCTGGCGTTTGTGTCCTGAGCCTCTGTTCGAGGGATCAGGCGACCGGAAGGCTGGGGTGCGATCGGCGGCGCCTTTGGATCCGACACGGTCTGCCCGGCCAATTTCTGGTCGACCAGCGCCGAGAACGCCTCATCGCTCACCGAAGGACGGGCGTCCTGTCGCGACGGGAGTGGGGGGCGGATGTGTTCGGCGGGTGTCACAGATTGTCCAGATGCTCAAGCGAGGCAAATCGCGGTTCGAACTCTGAGCAGCAACCGCTGGGCCAACCAGGTCTAAATCGGTTATCTTATTGAATTTATTGAAATATAATCCCGAGAACGTCACTTGCGTCGCTTTCGATAGGGGCGGGATTTGCCGGGTGAATCGCGCTTTGCATGGCCGTTCCTGCCGAGTGCGCCGATAGCGGCGCGAACATGGGAGACGTCAAAACATCGCCTCGAGGACTTGGCGCGACTCTTGCGGCTTGGTCTTCGCAATGAAACCTTCGCGAAACAAAAATATCAATAATTTCATGGGCTTATATCCCATAACATTCAACTTGGCTCGCGTGCAGTCGGCAAATCTTGCCCACTTGCGCACGGCATTTGCCGAGGGAGGCCTCTAAATCATGTCGACTCTGAATGGCATACTCGGCATCGCCACGTCCGCCTTGCAGACGGCCCAGACCGGTCTGAGCGTCGTCTCCGACAATATCAGCAATGTCAACACGGCTGGCTATATCCGGAAGACCACCAGTCAGACGTCGCTGACTGCGGCGGGCGCCGGTCAGGGTGTCTCGATCGCGAAGGTCAATCTCGCGGCGAACGCTTATCTTCAGGAAGTCGCATTGCGCGCCGCTTCGGACTCGTCGCGGGCAGGCGCCGTCTACAACAATCTGAACCAGGCCCAGTCGCAGTTCGGCGACCCCTCAGCCGCTGGCTCGTTGTTCGCAAATCTCGACTCCGTATTTTCGAGTTTCGCAACGCTGGCCTCATCCAATACGTCGTCAAACCAGAGCCAGAGCCTCAACCAGCTCAGGTCCTTCCTGAACAACGCCTCATCGATCAAGAACAATCTGGACGCTCTGAAGACCACGACGACAAGCCAGGTCGCGACCGACGTCGCCCAGGTCAATGACCTGCTGAAGAAGATCTCGGATCTCAATTCCGACATCAACCGGTCGAGCACAACCTCGTCTGACGTAACAGGCTACCAGAACCAACAGAGCGAGTATGTCGATCAACTATCGAAGCTGATCGATATTCGAGTGACCCCGGACGCCAACGCCACCGGCGCCATCACCATTCGCGCCTCCGACGGCACGCCTCTCACCGGGATCGGACGTAGTCCGGCGACGTTCAGCTACGACCAGTCCAGCGGAACAGGTCAACTTCTGTTCACTCCTGCAGGCGGCGCCCAGCAACCTTTTGGAGGACGCCTGACGAGCGGTGAACTGCAGGGGCTTTTGACCAGCCTCAATACCGACCTGCCCAACCTGTCGCAGGAACTGGCGCAACTGATCGCTGGCGCCGCGACGGCCCTGAATGCAGCGTCCAATGCGCATTCCGCCACCCCTGCCCCAGCGTCCCTGACCGGCAAGGATACCGGGATCGATGTTCCATCAGCAATCGCGGGCTTCACGGGCAAGACGACGGTTGCGATCGTGAATGCGGCCGGAGTGATCCAGACCTCCGTCGCCATCGACTTTTCAGCAGGTACGCTGAGCGTGAACGGCGCCGCCGCCACCAGTTTTACGGCCGCAAATTTCGTCACCAGCCTCAATACTGCGCTTGGCGCATCCGGTTCGGCCAGCGTGAACGGAAACGTGCTGACACTCGCTGCGGCCGGTGGAAACGGTGTCGCCGTCGCGGACGACGCCACGTCGCCGAGCCAGGCCGGCGGCAAGGGCTTCTCCCAGTATTTCGGGCTCAACGACGCCATCACGACCCCTGGGCAGTCCGACTATAATACGGGCCTCCCCGGGACCGGCCTCTCTGGATTCAATTCGGGGACGATCCAATTCCGCATCGGCGCTTCGAACGGCGCGACAATCGCAAATATCTCAGTCACGCCCACCAGCGGCCAGACATTGAGCGGGCTGATCACCCAGCTTAACGCGACTTCAGGCGGCTTGGGGCAATACGGCAGCTTCAGTCT
>CAIUZX010000374.1 GCA_903903715.1 uncultured Caulobacterales bacterium | reverse complement strand
CGCGGCCATGCCCGAGACGGGGATCAGCAGGGCGAAGGGCGAGATGGTGGCCGCCGGATAGCGCGCCAGGAGAAAGCCCCAGGCCGCATAGCCGAACAGGGAGTTGCCGAGGGACTGCCACAGGATCACCGCCCAGGTGGCGGGGCTTGCGTGCGCGACGCCTGCGGACATGGCGGGCCAGCCCTCCATCACAAGGGCGCAGAGGATCAGCGGCGGGACGGCGAAGACGCTCGACCAGACCACATAGGCGAGCGAACTCACGGTCGGCGTCGCCCGCTGCACCGTATTGCCGAGGGCCCAGCACAGGGACGCCGTCAGGGTGAGCGCAAGGCCCAACACCGTCGTCGCCTTGTCGGTGTGGGTGACGATGAGGCCAAGCCCCCCCGCGCCCACCGCCAGCGCCGCCCACTGGTAGCCGCGCAGCCGCTCCTTCGTCAGCCACATGGACAGACCGATGGTGATGAAGACCTGGCTTTGCATCACCAGCGACGCGAGGCCCGGCGCGATCTGGTCATGCAGGGCGATATAAAGAAGGCCGAACTGGCCCAGTCCGATCAGCACGCCAAAGGCCGCCAGATTGCGCAAAGGGACGTCCGGCCTCTTCAGGAACAACGCCGCCGGGGCGAAGGCGAAGGCGAAGCGCAGGGCCGCGAAGGTCAGCGGCGGAAGCTGCCCCAGCCCCACCTTGATCACCACGAAATTGGTGCCCCAGACCATGGTCACCGCCACCGCCAAGAGGGCGTGGCGAAGGGAGAGCGCCTTTGCGGTCATGGCCGTGACGCTCCCCCCAACACTCAGACGCCGCGCAGGGCGTTGTTCTCCGGATCAAACGGCGAGTCGGCGATCACGACGCAATTGTAGCGCTCGCCGAGGATGGTGATTTCAAGCTCCGTTCCGATGGCGGCAAGGTCCGGCCGCACCATGGCGAGCGCCAGCGACTTCTCGACCCGGAAGCCGTAGCCGCCGGACGTCGCCCGTCCGACCAGCTCATCGCCCAGCCAGATCGGCTCCGACCCCCGCGCGTCGGCGTCGGTCACGCCTTTGACTTCCAGCGTCACCGCCGCATTGGCGAAGCCCTGCTCGCGCCAGGCCAGCAGCCCCTCCTTGCCGCGGAAGCCGCAAGGCTTCTTCATGGACAGGAAGCGCGACAGACCCGACTCCAGCGCGGCGTACTCGATGGAGAGTTCGCGGGGGATCAGCTTGTAGGACTTCTCCAGGCGCAGGCTGTCCATCGCCTTGATGCCGAAGGGCTTGAGGTCGAGGTCCGCCCCCGCCGCGAACAGCTTGTCGAAGATGTAGTTCTGCATCTCGATCGGGTGATGGATTTCCCAGCCGAGCTCGCCGACGAAGTTCACCCGCAGCGCCTTCACCTGCGCCGCGCCGATGTCGATGGTCTGACCGGTCAGCCACGGGAAGGCGGCGTTGGAGAGATCGGCGTCCGTCACGCGGGACAGCAGTTCCCGCGACTTCGGCCCGGCCAGCACGAACACGCCGTGCGCCGTCGTGATCTTGTCGATGCGCACCGATCCGTCAGTGGGCAGGGCCTTGATCAGGTAGTCGTGGTCATGCCGCTCCAGCGCGCCCGCGGACACGAGATAGAAGCGCTGCGGCGCCTCGCGGTAGACCGTGAACTCGGCCCGCACCCCGCCCTTTTCGGTGAGGAGATAGGTCAGGCTGACCTTGCCCACCGCGGTCGGGACCTTGTTGGTGAACAGGCT
>CAIUZX010000373.1 GCA_903903715.1 uncultured Caulobacterales bacterium | reverse complement strand
GGCGCTGAGCACAAACGGGCCTGTCGGGACATGGATCGCGCTGCCGATCAGGCGCGACACCAGCGGCAGGAGAAACGCTGCGATCATCACGCTCTTCTCCCAGGGCAGAAAGCCGGTGCGCCGCCCCTCGCGAAACAGCCAGAGCAGCGGCAGGGCCGCCAGCATCAGGTCGTAGTCATAGAGGTAAGGGGTCGCCAGCAGGGCGGCGCAGCTGGCGATCGCGGCCTGCGTCGCCACATCGCCCGTTTTCCGGAGGCCGAGCGCCATGGCGCCGCAGGCCGCGAGGGTGACCACGCCCTGCGCGGTCCAGGCCAGGGTCACGCTGCCGCCCAGGACGCGCACGGCGGCGAATGCGCTCTGCATCTTCTCGTCCCCGATCATCCGGCCTTCGAGGGCGGACCTTGCAAAGGCGGCGACGTCGAAGAAGCCGCGCCAGGCTTCAGCGCCAAAGGCCAGATAGGATACGGCGAGCAGGCTGAGGGTTCCCACGGCCGCAGCGGCGATCATCTTCCAGCGGCCGGTGACGAGGAGCGCCAGCGGCAGCACCAGGGCAAGGTGTGGCTTGACCACGAGCACGCTCAGCACCAGCCCCGCGATGATGGGGCGTCTCTGCGCGTTCAGGACGGCGAAGGCGAAGAGGCCGGCGGTCAGAAAGGCGTTGTTGCCGTGCCCAAGATTGGAGAACACCGCCGGGTACGCGGCGAGGGCGAGCAGGGCGGTCCGGTCCGGGATCAGCGGCTTCAGGCCGGCGAGCGCGACGCTCCCGCTCAGTCCCATCCACACCGCAAGCGACGGCAGGTAGGGCAACAGGGCCAGCGGCAGGCAGATCAGCAGATACGGGGGCGGATAGAAGAAGGCGGGGTCGTCGACCTTGGTCCCGAAGATGGCGCGCTGCTCGGCCCAGTGACGCGCGGGGATGTAGATGTCCGCGATATGGTGCGACAGGGCGAGGCGCGAGGCGGCGTAGAAGCAGGGGAAGTCTGCGCCGAGGGGCTTGCCCTTCGGATCAAGTCCGCCATGGGCGACCGCCAGGGCCGTCCAGACGACAATGGCTGCGCCCGTCAGGATCAGCAGGATGTTGCGATACCCCCTGGCTCGCTCCGAATCCAGCCAGTCTCCGCGGCGGAGGGTCTCGATCCAGGGTGGGCTGGATGGGGAAGTGCTGGCTAGGCTCATGGGCGTTGCGGGTGTCGCGATATTGAACGGGTGACGCAACTCAGACTATCCGCATATGGTTAAGGATCGACTTTGCCCGCCCAGCCCCGGATCTGTCTGTGACATCAAGATGCCCGTGAAAATCATGCTCGTGGCGGCGGCCGCCCTGATCGACGACGACGGACGGGTGCTGATCTGCCAGCGCCCGCCAGGCAAGGCGCTGGCGGGGCTGTGGGAGTTTCCCGGCGGCAAGGTCGAGGCGGGGGAGACGCCGGAGGCCTGCCTGATCCGCGAACTCGACGAGGAACTGGGCGTCAAGGCTAAGGTCGACTGCCTCGCGCCCTTCGTCTTCGCGAGCCACACCTATGACGAAACGCACCTCCTGATGCCGCTTTTTCTCCTGCGCCGGTGGGAGGGGCAGGTGACGCAGAAGGAGCATTCGGGCCTTGCCTGGGTGAAGCCCGCGCGCCTGTTCGATTACCCCATGCCCCCCGCCGACGCGCCGCTGTGCGCATGGCTGAGAGATTGTCTGTAGATCGAGGGACGCCCCCGGGTCGTAAATAGGATCATAATCGGTG
>CAIUZX010000372.1 GCA_903903715.1 uncultured Caulobacterales bacterium | reverse complement strand
TCCGGTCGGTCCATCGGTCTCAGGTTCAAGATATAGCGGGCATAGACCGCGTACGGGTCCCGCACCCAGGTCTCGACAGCCGTCACCGGTAGTTTGCGAGGCCTGACCGACACAGGCGGCCTGGGCGCCGGGCGCTCCGCAGGGCGAAGATCCGGCGGCGGCGGGTGGAGCGGCTCATCGAGGCGCGTTCGCCAGGCGCGGCGCTCAGCGCCCGCTTCGATGGAAAGGCCCGCGCCCTTGGCCAGCGTCTCCAGACGCCAGAGCCAGCGGGACTTTACGGCGGGCTGACCCTCGCGCCGCGCGGAGGTGATCAGGATCGCTTCCGGGGCGCAGGCGGCCTGAGCGAAGTCGTGGGCGGACAGGCCGATCCGGCGCTCCGGCGGCGGAAGCTTCAGGTCTGCGCGCATGCTGCGGGACAGGAAGGGATCAAGCCGCGCGGCCTGCGGCCAGACGCCCTCCTCCAGCCCCGCCAGGATCAGGCGATCCGCGCGCACCAGCCGAGCCTCCATGGCGCCCAGAATACGCAGCCGACCATGGGTTGCGCCGCCCGATCGCACCACGACATCCGCGGTCAGTCGTTCGATGAGTGCGGCGAAGCCTGAAGCGTCCGTTTCAGGCAATTGCTCTGCATCGGAAAGGACCGAGGCGATCAGGGAGGCGGCGCTCTCGCCATCAGCTCCGGCCCACAGGTCTCCCGGCGCGCCCCGTTCGTCGAGGGCGAGCTGCTCCATGGATTCGGCGATGGCGCGCATAGCCTGAGGGACCGGAATGGGGCCGGCCTCGAAGGGCTTAGCGGCAGTAGCGATGCAGTCCATCAGCCGGATGGCGACGGGCTGCGCTTCCGGCTCTTTCTCCAGTCGGGTGAGCAATTGCTCGCGGGACTGCGGCCGCACGCCCCGTAGCGCGCGATGCTCGATGATTTTGATGCGGCCGGCGAGGGCGAGGTCTGGATAGCCCAGCCGCGCAAATCGGTGCTTGGCGAGTGCCAGCATCAGCACCGGGTTGAAGGGATCCGCCGCAATGCGGGCGACGAGGCCGATCAGCACGCCGACGGGCCGCGCCGACAGGGGATGCCCGGCCGAGTTGTCGGCCTCGACCCCCCAGCGCGTGAGCACGGACGAGACCCGCCGCGCCAGCCCTGCGTCCGGCGTCACCAGCGCCGCCGTTGCGTTGGGCGTTTCCAGCACCTCCCGCAGCGCCAAAGCCGCGAGGTCGGCGGCCTCGACCTCATCCTGAGCGGAAATCAGCGTGACACCCTGCAGGCCTTCGGCGATCAGGCCCTCGCCGTCGGCGGCGCCCTCTGAAGCCATCTGCGCGATCTGTCGCAGCCAGTCGGAGGTGGCTTCGGCGGGACGCAGAGCCTCATTGATCACCCGGCGCCTCGAACGGCCACGAAGGGCCTCCACCGGGGTCTCGCCGCAGGGCCAGGGCGCGACGTCAGCCCGCGTCACCCCCGCCCGTTCAATCAGGCGCTTCAGCGCGCCTTGTGGGTGCGCCTCGCCCACCTGCTCCCAGGCCTTGTCGTCGAGATCCTGATCGAGGCCCGGCAGCACCACGGCCCCTTGCGGCGCCGCAGCGATCACGGCCAAAAGGTCCGCCGTCGCGGGCGCCGTGCCGGTCGAGCCGGCCGCGATCAGCACCCGATCAGGGGGATTGCGCCGCCACTGCTCCGCCAGCCGCCTCAGCAACTGGGTGCGGCGGACATTCGCGTCCACGAGGCCGAGCTCCGCCAGCCGCGCGGGCCAGAGGTCCGTGGCGATGGCGAGGAACCGGGCCGACGCCGCCCAGTGCGCCGCGAGGTCGCCCTGCACGAGCGCTTCGAGCTTTTCGGGCGGACGCACCTCCTCGATCTGCAGGGAATCGAGGAAGCCGCCGAGGGAGTCGGCAAGGTCCAATGCGTCTCGCAGCGTGATCGTCTTACGCTCCAGAAGGTCCGCGTGGTCGACGATCAGGCGGGCGAGTTCGAAGCGGCGGCGCAGGGGGCTGATGGCTGGCGGCAGGTCGGCGGCAAGATCTCCCGGTTCGAACGGCGCTTCCCCGTCCTCGAGATCACCGAGGGCGCGGATCTGTGGCAACAGCGTCGCCCGTCCCTCCGCCGCGCGGACAAAGGCTTCCGTCAGGCTGCGCCCGCCACGCCGGGTGGGTGTGAGCACGATGGCGTCCGACAGGGCTTCGGGTCCGATGGGGGCGAGCATGTCGACGAGCCCCTTGGCCAGATCTTCGACAAAGGGTCGGTGCGCAGGGATGTTCAGCCAGCGGGGGCGAGGGCGCCTGAACACGCGCTGATAGGCCGGTTCTTTCAGATCAAGACCCGGCGCGTCGGTCATGACATCAATTTCCGTTCCGCGGCGTCCCGGGCGCCGGGGTCGCCGACATGCATCCACTCGCCTTCAAGCGAAAGGCCGAACAGCCGGCCTTTGGCGGCCATCTCGCCCCAGATGGCCGGGACAAGGCTGAACGCCTCGGCGTCATGGCGATAGATGGTGCGAGGGTCGGTCATGTGCACGCCGATATAGGCGTAAGGCGCGGTCTTCGCACCGGCGTCCCGCCGGAAGGTCAATCGCCCTTCCGCGTCCATCAGAAAGTCCCCAGGACCGTCAAAGCCCATGGCCTCTTCCGTCTTCGTGACCAGCAGAAGGGCGTCCATCCGGTCGGGATCGAAGCCGTTGATCAGGGAGGGGACCGCCCGGGCGCCGGTCTCGATCCAGACGGAATCGATATTGGCCACCAGGATCGGATCCTCCCCGAGCTTGTCGCGGGCGGCCTTGATCCCGCCGCCGGTCTCGAGAGGCCTCACCCGTTCGTCCGAAAAGGTGAGGCGAGGCGGCTGGGCGCGCTGCACAAGGTGCGCCTCCAGCCGATCGGCAAAGGCGTGCAGATTGACGACGGCGTCCGTCACGCCGGCCTCCGCCAGCCGGTCCAGCATGTGGTCCACAAGGGGACGGCCTGCGACTTCGACCAGGGCCTTGGGTCGATCCAGCGTGAGGGGTCGCATGCGCGTCCCAAGGCCTGCCGCGAGCACCATGGCGCGGGGTGTGCGCGTTGTCATGCTCTGTAGTCCATCGGCACGTGCCGGTCGAACCAGGCCTTCAGGCCTTCAAGGCCGGGCTGGTTCAGGTTGAATTGCAGGGCGGCCCAGGTGCGCGGCATGAAGGCGG
>CAIUZX010000371.1 GCA_903903715.1 uncultured Caulobacterales bacterium | reverse complement strand
TCCTGGCCGACCAATTCGGGTGAACCCGGTTCGCGCAAGCTGAACAAGGCGTAGAGGTAACAGCACATCAGATTGTGCTCGATCTCGGCCGCCTCCCCCAACATCCCCCACAGCGCCTCGCGCGACGGAACCTGGTGAGTGATCGCAACGTCTATCGGAACCGTCACGGGCATGACTCCTCAAAGCGCAATGGGCCAGCCCTCTACACCAACGTCCAACCGGACAAGTTTGGCCGTTTGAAGCGTTCCATTGACCGGCGTCACAATGCCGCCGGTCGTGGTGACGAACAGCGCTGTGCGATCCTCCGCCGTGCGGCCGAAGGCGCAGGCCGTGGATCCTGCAAGCCCCTGCTCTGGCCCGCCAAGCGACGTTCGCCGCCCACCAACACTCACACGGTCGAGCGAATGACCGATGTGGGTCGTGAGATAGAGCGCGCCATTGCGGTCATAGGCAAGGTCATCCACGCGCGTGCGTTCGGCCAGAACCTCGAGAGGGCCTGCCGTTCCATCACTGTTGACGTCCGTCCGCAACAGGAGCGCTCTCCCCGTCGAACTGACTGTGACCTCACCACGACACCGCTTCACGCCGTTGGCGCCCGGCAGCAGGTCAATGCCCGGCGCCCGTGTGAGCCGTTCGTCCTCCAGCCAGACGAGCGTCTTTTTCGCGGTCAGATCGACAAGGAGCAGTTGGCCAAGCCAGCTGTCGGCGACCAGCAACCGACCGTGATCAAACATCGTGACGCCGTTGGCGAAAAGACTGCCCGAAATCGGCATCCAGATTTCTGCGTCGCCTGTGGCGGGATCGACGCGCCAGAGATCGGCTTCCCCCGCGCCGGGGTCTCCAACGGCGACAAACAGCGCCCCGTCCATCTCCGCGAGGCCGGTGGGAGGCGCCTGAAACTGGTGAAGCAAGGAGACCACGCCATCTGCAGACACGCGGTCAAGCCGCGCTCCCGATAGCACCGATACAATGACCTGTCCGTCCGCCAGCGCCGCCAGATTCTCGACGAAGGTTCCCTCTGGCCACTCCACAACGATCCGATAGGGAGCAGGCTCAAGATCGGCCGGATCGTGCGGCGGCAAACCTGGCGGTAGTTGGAGAATGGGGTCCATCACGATCTCCGTGCCGCTCTAGAAGCCGCTCATCATCCATAGGTCGCCGCTCAGGATTAACCCCGCTGGTCGCATTAGCCGAGGAAGTCTGCGATGGCTTTGATCGTCGCGTCCGGCTGATCGATCTGCGGGAAGTGTCCGGCGCCCGGGATCATGTGGCATGTCGAACCCGGTATCTGCGCGCTGAACGCTGAGCAGAGCACGGAGGGGAACAGCTTGTCGTCGGCGCCCCAAAGCACGAGGGTCGGCGCCTTCACCTTCGGGAACAACGCTTCAAGCCGGGTGGACGCGTAAAGGCTCTTGCCCCATGTCGCCGTGATCGCCTTCTCGCCGCTCGAGACATAGGCCTCGAAGGCGTGCTGGGCGAGGCCGGGAGTCTTCGCGACCGGCCCATTGATGGTGAAATCAATCAGCTTCTGCATCTCTTCCGCGTTATTCGGATCGAAGTTCACAGGGGGCGGTCCTTCGAACATCGCTTTGAAGCCAGCAGCGTCGATGATGATCAGCTTGCGGACGTGGTCGGGATAGGTGGCGGCAAAGGTCGTCGCGACCCATCCGCCGACGGAATTGCCGACTATGTCCGCCTTGGCGATACCGTGTGATTCCAGCAGCGCTTTGATGGCGGCCGCTTGCACCGGCATGGACAGATCTTCTCCGGTCTTGGAAGATTCACCAAAACCCAGCATGTCGATCGCGAAAACGTGGTGCGTGGCCGACAAGGCCGCCGCGACGCCCTTCCAGTCTTCCTTGTGCCCGCCGACGCCGTGAATAATCACCACAGCCGGGCCGGCGCCCATTTCGAGATAGGCGAGCTTTTTGCCCTCAACACTGAGCATTTTGGTGGCGGCGGCGGTCATGGATGGTTGCTCCTTTGCAAGGGCAGGAATTGCGAAAGCCCCCGCCGCGAACAGAACGGTGACGGCGCCGACGAGCATCGGACGCCGGGAATTGTCGAAATGTCCCTTGATCATGTCCGCACCTGTTCTTTCGGATAAGTCGTTCGTCCCCCAAACTAGCCCGAGGCGCTCAAGCGCATCTCGGCCTCGATTGCTGAATTCGGCAAAGATTGCTCAAAAATGCCCGGCGACATGGGTGATCTAGATGGCGTCTTCACGTTCCTCGAAGATCGGCGACCTATGCCGTTTTCGCGTCCAGTGTTAACTCATGTCGAGATCGAAGGCCGTAGGTCTCCACGCGAGGTGGCCAGTGGCGGTCATCGCTGGAAATCTGGGGTGAGGCGAACCTGAGATGTCGGACGTCACCACCCAAACAGGACCTGCCG
>CAIUZX010000370.1 GCA_903903715.1 uncultured Caulobacterales bacterium | reverse complement strand
GATGCATCTCCATCATTTGATCGGTGATGTTTGGATCTTAGCTGGCGGTTGTTCCCTGGCCTGGCCGCTGTGGCGGCTTGGGCGTGTCGATGATGGAGCGCGATGACCGTTCCATGAGCGCGCATGTCTGCTCAGGGTCGATAGCTCGCCCTCGCGCTCAGGCAGACACCGGACCGTCCAAGCCCTCACGGCGGATCGGCGCGGGCGTTCGGGTGACACGCGCATTTAAGCCCCAAACCGAAATAGGCGAGGTTCGGATAATACCGCCAAAGAATTCCGGACGATCTGAGGACTAAAATCTAGCTATCGCGACTTCGAACCGGTTTCACTCCATTTAGACGAAACACTCGCAGACAAGCCGCCGCCAACCACTTGAAATAAGAAATTTTACCGATCGAACAGAATTTTCTACACCTCAATCGTCTCTAACAATCGACGTATGAGTGTCAATCATTGGACAATCCCATCGAAATCCGCACCGCTCATTAATGTTATTATGCGTAGACTGTCTGCAGTTTTCCGGAGTGGTGGCTTTGCAGACCAGCGAGTTCGTCGATCTGAAGGCGGCCCTGTCCCTCCGGACACGGCTTGCGGTCGTCCGCGTTGTCCTGATGGCGGTGATCGCCGTGATGCTCAACGCCTTTGCGGGCTGGTCGCCGGCGCCCGGCTGGTGGGCCGCATACGCTGTCCTGCAATATGCAATCATCAAGACCCCGACCAACGAGGCGCCGGGGGAGCGGACGATACTCTACAGCCTGACCCTTGCGTCCTACACCATCGCCGGCTTTCCGGCGTGGTGGCTGTGGACGCATCTCGGCGATCTCGGCGCGGTCACGGGGACCATGTACCTCTGCGGCATGCTGGTGCAGCTGGTGGTCTCGTCCCTCGGCTCGCGGACCTTGTTCTGGTTCAGCGCAGGTCCCCTGGTCGCCTATCTGATCGCGATCCCGCCCCTCGCCTACGGGGCCGAGCGGTGGCGGGACGGCCTGATCGCGTCGAGCTGCGCCACGATGTTCGTGCTCTACATGACCATGCTCTGGGTCGGTCAGCAGCGGGCGCTGCTCGCCCTGGAACAGAGCCGCAAGGCCGCGGTCGCCGCCCGTCGGGACGCTGAAGCCGCCAGCCAGGCCAAGACAGACTTTCTGGCGGTGATGAGCCATGAGTTGCGCACACCTATGAACGCCGTGCTGGGCGCGGCGGAGCTTCTCGGGCGCTCACGCCTGACCGCCGCCCAGCGGGACAACCTGACCCTGATCGCCGACGGCGGGGCCGTGCTGATGCACGTGCTCAACGACGTGCTGGATCTCGCCAAGATCGAAGCGGGCAAGCTGTCGATGGATCCGTCGAATGTCGACGTGCCCGACTTCTTCCGGCGCTGCGCGTCCCTGTGGGCGCCGCGGGCGAACGACAAGGGCCTGCAGTTCCTGACGCACATCGCCCCGAATATGCCAAGACACCTCGTCTTCGACGAGGTGCGTCTCAGCCAGATCGTGTTCAACCTGTTGTCCAACGCCGTGAAGTTCACCGAGACCGGCACGGTCAGCCTGACCTTCGAGGCGGAGGACGTTGGCGAGGGTCAGATGCGCCTGCGCATCTCCGTCACCGACACGGGCGTCGGCATCACGCCGGAGGTGCAGGCGCGGCTGTTCCGGGCCTTTGAGCAGGCGGACGGCACCATCAGTCGACGCTTCGGCGGGACGGGCCTTGGCCTCTCGATCAGCCTGCGACTGGCGCAGATGATGGGCGGGGATATCCGCGTCTCCTCCGTGCCCAATCTCGGTTCGACCTTCGAGCTGACCCTCACCTGTGCGAAGGGTGAAGCGCGGGCGACGCGGCTGGCCTACAGCTCGATCGATGACGACAATGTGGTGGGCTTCGTGCGCATTCTGGTCGCCGAGGACAATCCCGCCAATCAGAAGGTGATCGGCCTCTTCCTGAACCCGATCGGCGCGCACGTAACCATCGTGGAGAACGGACAGGAAGCGCTGGAGGCCCTGGCCGTCGAGCCCTTCGACCTCGTGCTGATGGACATGCAGATGCCGGTGATGGACGGTCTTGAGGCCACCCGGCGGCTGCGGGCGGGGGACAGCCGCAACCGCCATGTGCCGGTGCTCGCTCTGACTGCAAATGTGCTGGAGAGCCACCGCAAGGCCTGTTTCGAAGCCGGGATGAACGGACACATCGCCAAGCCCATCGACGCCAGGGCCCTTCTGTCCGAGGTCTTTACGGCCCTCGCCGACGGCGCGCCTGCATTGGCCCCTGATGTGCCGGCGAGCCTCGCCAGCTAGCTTGCGGGCATTCGGTCCGAGGGCCAGCCGACGCGGACCAGAAGACCGTCCGGCCCGCAGACCGCGAACTCGTAGAGGCCCCACTCCCGGTGGCGCAGCACGCCGCCGGGGCGGATGATCAGGTCCTCCACCCTGGCGGCGACGGCCTCGACTTCGGGCGTACGGACGAAGACGCCGAAGGGATTGTGCGCGGCGGGGAAGGCCCAGGGCCCTTGCCCCGCCTGGATCAGGTGCACCTCGCAGCCGAGGCCCGTCATGATGAGGTAGTCGGCGTCTCCGCCGGTGCGCTCGAACCCCAGCCGCTGCCAGAAGGGAACCGCGCCTTGCAGGTCGTTGCTGGGCACGATGGCGAAGGCGCCGACGGTGTCTGGAACGGGCATGGGCCGTCCTTGTTCTCAGTCCTTGGGCAGGTGACGGACTTCCACTGTGCCGCCGGCCTCATAGACCGGATTGCCCACGACCAGCGCCTTCGCCGCCTCAAGGCTCTGCGCCGTCACGCGGATAAAGCCGCCGAGCTGGGTGGTGACAGCCGCGGGGACAAGGTGTTTGCGGACCGCCTCCCCGCCCCCGATGGCGCTGCCCCCGGCAAAGGCCCCCGCAGCGCTCAATTGCTCGAAGTACGGTCCCCAGGCGTCGTCGCTCACGGGCGAGGTCGCGTCTTCATGCATGAGGAGGATATAGTCGGTCAAAGCGCGCCCCTCACACCACCCCGCGGGCGTGGAGACCTTCGATCTCCGCATCCGACAGGCCCAGCCGCTCGCGCAGGACCTCGTCCGTATGCTGACCAAGTTCCGCTCCTGGCCATCGCACCTCCCCTGGGGTGTCGGATAACTTGGGGAAGGCGTTCTGCATCTTCACCGAGCCGAACACCGGATGCGGCGTCTCCACAATCGAGTCCCGCGCGGCGAACTGGGGGTCCTTCAGCATGTCGGCGGCGCGATAGACCAGCCCCGCCGCCACGCCCTTGTCCTGCATCAGCGCGAGCAGGGCCTCGGTCTCCAGCGTGCTTGTCCACGCCGATATCCGCTCGTCCAGCTCCTTCTGGTGCAGGCCGCGCTGGAAGTGGCCCTTGTACTGTTGAGCGAGCTCCGGCTGGCCCATGGCTTCGGTCAGGCGCTCGAACAGGGTGTCCTGATTGGCGCCGATGACCACCATGTCCCCCGACGCCGTGGGATAGGCGTTGGAGGGGGCGATGCCGGGCAACACCGCGCCCGACCGCTCCCGCTGATAGCCGGTCAGGGCGAACTCGGTGACGAGGTTCTCCATGACCGACAGGACGCTCTCAT
>CAIUZX010000369.1 GCA_903903715.1 uncultured Caulobacterales bacterium | reverse complement strand
GGGCTTTCAGTGGTCGACGCCCCGGAGAAGAACATGCTCGGCGCAGGCCCTGCGGGCTGCTTCGGCTGGCCCGGCGCCTTCGGCACCTGGTGGCACGGAGATCCGGTCAACAACATGATCATGATCTATTTGATCCAGCACTCGATCCCGCTCAACGCGGACGCGGGCGCCCAGATCGCGGGCGGTCGCGGCCTCGCCGGCCGCCTCGCCCTGCCGCAGTATCAGCGCCTGACCTATGAGGGGCTGAAGGCCTGACGGACACGACGAAACGATCGAGGGCTATTGACACTCGCCGCGCCAAAAACTCCACTGCGCGGCGGGTCGTCTCCGCGATCTGAGGAGCCATACGCCCTATGTCGATCAAGACCGCCATCGCCTCCAACATCGCCGCCCTCTGGACGAGCGAGAAGCGGCTGCTGGCCGAGCGCCGTCGCGCCGAAACTCAACGTCGCAAGCGGAGCGAGCCGCACGGGATCGACTACTTCCACCAGATAGACGACCCCTATTCCCACCTCGCCGCCCAGGGGCTGCTGCAATTGCAGGCGCGGTACGAGGTCAAGGTCCGTGTCCACCTCGTCCCGCCCCCCGCCGACTGGGCCGCGCCGGAGCGCGCGCTGCTGCAGGCCTATGCGCGTCTGGACGCGACGCGCCTGTCGGAAAAGTCCGCCCTGCCGTTCCTCGACCCCGGAGCGCAGCCGGTCTTCAGCCGCGCCGAAGCCGCCGCCGCGGAGCTCGCGGACCGGCTGCAGGCGCCCGACATCCTGACCCGCCTGATCGACGTCGGAACGCGCTTCTGGTCCGGCGAGACGATGCCGGGGCCTACGCCTCAGGGCGCAGCGAAGGCCTCCGCCGCCTGGGCTGACGGCGAGGCGACGCGGACAGCGCTCGGCCATTTCCTCGGCGCCGTCATGCATTATGGCGGGGAGTGGTACTGGGGAATCGACCGGCTGCACTATCTCGAGGCGCGACTGACGGAACTCGGCTGCCGAAGAGCCGGCGGACCGGCGCATCCCATCTATGCCGAGCCGCTGGTTCCGGCGGGTCACGGCGCGCCGAACGGCGAGCGCCCGGTCCTGCACTATTATCTCTCTTCCGCAGTCCCTACACCTACATCGCCGCCGAGCGGGCCAAGGCGCTGGCGGACGCCTATGGGGCGGAGCTTCGCCTGCGCTACGTCCTGCCGATGGTGATGCGCGGCCTGCCGGTGCCGCAGGCCAAGAGCCGCTACTTCACCCTCGACTCCGCGCGAGAGGCGCGGCGCGCGGGCGTGCCGTTCGGCAAGATCGCAGACCCCGTCGGGCGTCCTGTCGAGCGCGGCTATTCAATCTTTCCTTACGCCATCGCCGAAGGACGCGGCTTTGACTACGCGCTGGCCTTCATGCGCGCGGTCTGGTCGCAGGGCGTCGACGCCGGGAGCGACGCAGGCCTTCGCAAGATCGTTGAGACCGCCGGTCTCGACTGGCGCCGCGCGCGCAGCCTGATCGGCAATGAGGACTGGCGTCCGGTCGCAGAGGCCAATCGTCAGGAGATGATGGCGCTGGGGCTTTGGGGCGTGCCGAGCTTTCGGGTCGGGGAAACGTCAGCCTGGGGCCAGGACCGACTTTGGGTGATGGAGGATGCGCTGGTCAGCGCCTCCAATCCCAGCTAATCCGGAGCAGGATTTTCGCGCTTGATGACGGCGCCGCACGCAACGACATTGAATGACAGAAGAAGAGGAAACGAGGACCATGAACAAGCCAACCTTGAGCGCCGGAACGGCGTTCGGCCTGAACCCGACAGATGAACTGAACGATCTTCGCATGTCCGAAGCGGCGATGCCGCTGCTGGAGCACGTCAAGGCGTTCATCCGCGAAACCGTGAACCCGATGTCGGAAGAATATCATCGCCTGGGCGAAGGCCGCGCGGACCGCTGGTCCTATGCGCCCGGCCAGCTTGAAGTGCTGGAAGCGGCCAAGGACAAGGCCAAGGCGGAGGGCCTGTGGAACTTCTTCCTGCCCGACGCCGAAACCGGCGAAGGCCTGAAGAACCTCGACTACGCCTATATCGCGGTCGAGTTGGGCAAGAACCCGCTGGCGTCCGAGACGATGAACTGCTCGGCGCCCGACACCGGCAACATGGAAGTGCTTGAGCGCGTCGGCACGCCGGAACAGAAGGAGCGCTGGCTGAAGCCGCTCCT
>CAIUZX010000368.1 GCA_903903715.1 uncultured Caulobacterales bacterium | reverse complement strand
TCATGCCTGTCACTGGTATCGGCGGCGTCTTTTTCCGCGCGAAGGATCCGGAGGCGCTGACCGCCTGGTATCGCGACCACCTCGGCGTCGCCATGGACGGTTACACGCCGTGGGCGCAGGAGGCCGGCCCCACGGTCTTCCAGCCCTTCAAGTCCGACACCGACTATTTTCCCGCGGACCGCCAGTGGATGATGAACTTCCGCGTGACGGATCTCGACGGCCTGATGGCCACGCTGACCGCCGCAGGCATCGATGTGATCACCAAGCCTGAATGGACCATGGAAGGCGTCGGCCGCTTCGCCCGCATCCACGACCCCGAAGGCAATCCCATCGAACTCTGGGAGCCGGAGGCAGAATAAGGCGGCGTCGCGCCTGCGCCGCTGAGTTTGAAAAGCAGGATAAAATAGCAATCACAGATGAAATTTCCGTCTGGTGTTTTATTCGCACCGAGCTTAGCCTCTCGTCATTATCGACCGGAGGTTTGAGTTGGCGAGGTCTCGGATTTCATTTGGAGCACTGGTGACGGTGACCGCCGTCGCTTTGACTTGTGGTTCAGTCGCTCAAGCTCAAGATGCAGCGCAGACAACCGCGCCATCTTCCGTCGTCGCGCCAGCTCCGCATCCGATACTCAAACGCAAGATCGCGATCCTGCGGTTCACAAACATTTCCCACTACGGGAAGTCGTTTTTGTCTGACTCCAACGATGACCCGCTGGCGCAGCAGGCGGCCGACATGCTGACGGCGCGCCTTGTCGAGACCGGAAAGTTCATGGTCTTCGAGCGCAGCGCCTCAGAAGCGCTTCAAAAAGAGATGGCGGCCTCCGGCGGAAGATCCGCGACCCCAACGGGGGTCGATGCGGTGGTGATTGGTTCGATCACGGAGTTCGGGCGCAAGGTCGACGGAACCGCGGGTTTTTTGAATTCCAGCATGAGACAGACCGCATCGGCGACGGTTGAGGTTCGGCTGGTCGACGTACGCACCGGACAGGCGTTCTTTTCTGGCAAAGGTAGTGGCGTTTCGACCACAACCGCCAAGGAGGTTGCCGGCTTCGGCTCTCGCGCTGGGTATGACGCCACACTGAACGACAAGGCGATATCGGCCGCCATTTCCGATCTGATCAACAACGTTGTCGCCAAACTCGAAGAGCGGCGCTGGAGTTCGGATGTGCTTCAGTTGCGGCCAGGCGGCGGGGTGGTGATCAGCGGCGGACCTGCGCAGGGCCTGACCGTCGGACAGCACTTCAGCGTTGAGACGCGTGGCGAGACGATCACCAGTGGCCAGACCGGCCTGCCGATCACCCTGCCCGGCGAAAGGGTCGGGGAGATCGAGATCATGTCCTTTTTCGGCGACCAGCCGGACGTTCAGGGCGCCATCGCAAAGCTCGTCCAGGGGAACCTCCAGGGCGTCGCGGCCAAGACGCTTGTGGTCAAGGAGATCGCCCGATGATGCGACGGACAGGATTGGCGCTGCTCGCCTGCCTCTTGCTGACATGCTGCGCCTATCCGTCGGGCGAAACGCTCCAGGGCGGAGAGCGCGGCAGCCTCGTCTTCCGGTCCGCGCCTGCAGAGGCCTCCATCATGGTGGACGGCAAATTTTTGGGCAGCGTCGGCGACAGCCAGAAGAAGAACGGCGAAATCCTTCTCACATCCGGGTCGCACAAGGTGCAACTGGTGCTGGGCGGCAGGACATTGATGGATCGAACGGTTTACGTAGACAACGGGGCGAAGGTCATTCTCGATGCAGGATCATAGGCGCATGACACGTCTGAAATTTTTCGGCGTGATCGCCGTGCTGTCGGTTCTAAGCGCCTGCGCCCCCACCAGCCGGTTCGAATGGGGCGGCTACGAAGGCTCCCTCTTCGCCTATTCGAAGCATCCGGAACACCGTGAAGCCTATCGCCAGTCCCTGAAGCAGGCGATAGACGCCGGCAAGGCCAGCAACCGGCTCGCGCCGGGCCTCTATGCAGAGCTGGGCTTCCTGTCGCTTGAGGACGGAGATCGCGTCGCCGCCGAAACGTTCTTCAATCAGGAAATGTCGGCCTTTCCGGAATCCACGACATTCCTGAAGGGCGTCATGGCCCGCAGGACCACAAGCCCGCCTAAGGCTCAACCGCCCTCGTCGCCGGCGTCCGCCCCGGCCGGACAAACTTTAGACAAGAAGGGCGTCTGACAATGCGCGCGTCTCATTTTCCCGCGCTCGCAGCCCTTGCGGCCAGCGCAATGTTGTCCGCCTGCGCCACCACGCCGCCGGCGCCGAAGGACTTTTCGGCCCTCACGGCGGAGAAGCCGCGCAGCATTCTGGTCGTCCCCGCCCTCAACAACACCGTGGATGTCCGCGCGCCGGACTTCTTCGTGTCGACAATCAGCCGCCCCTTCGCGGAGCGGGGCTACTATGTGTTCCCCGCCAACATGGTCAAACGGGTCCTCGAAGCGGACGGCCTGTCCGACGCGGGGCTGGTGCACTCTGTCGATTCCCGGAAGGTCGGGGCAGCCTTCGGATGCGACACGGTGCTCTACGTGACCATCCAGAGGTGGGACTCCAAATACGTCGTGCTGGCGACACAGACGACAGTGAAGTTCGACTACGTGCTGAAGAGCTGTAAGACGAACGCCGTTCTGTGGAACAATTCGCAAGAGCTGGTCTACTCGCCACAGGCCAACAACAATTCCGGGAACCCGCTGGCGGCGTTGATCGCCCAGGCCATCATTTCCGCTATGGAGAAGGGCGCCCCGAACTTCATGCCGCTGACGACGCAGGCCAATGCGCTCGCCGCGGGAGACCCGGTGAACGGCCTGCCGCAAGGACCGTACTTCACGACGAAATAGGCGAAGACGCATCGTCGGAACCGACAATTTGTGAGACCCTCACACGGTGTGAGGAGGACTCTACCATGGCGGTGACGGCGGATGAAG
>CAIUZX010000367.1 GCA_903903715.1 uncultured Caulobacterales bacterium | reverse complement strand
GCCATGCGCCACCAGATCGCCAGCCACCACGCAGCGGGGATGACCGGTCATCTGTCGAAGCCGCTGCAGGTGTCCGCCCTGTTCGCCTTGATCGCCGACATCGGGGCGCAGGCGCTGCATCTGCGCCTGTCCCAGCACCTGTCTGAACAGAAGGCCGTCGCTAGCCGTTGAAGTTCAGCCTCAGGCCCGGCCGCGGCCAGCGGGTCTTGTAGAGCTTTCCGGTTCCAGACGAGGTGATCCAGGCGTCGCGCATGTCCGCTCCGCCGAAGCAGATGTTGGTCACGATCAGATCCGGCACGGCGAAGTGCTCGACCGTTCCATCCGGATCAAACGCGGTGATCCCGCCGTTGATGATTGTGGCGACGCAGACCTTGCCCCCCGCCTCGACCGCGAGACTGTCGAGTAACTGATAGCCGGGAAGCGTCGCGATCACCCGCCCCGGAATGGCCGCCAGCTCCGGAACCGGCGCCTTGCCGGGACCTTCGAGATCGAACGCCCATAATCGGCCGGTGTGAGTATCGGCCATGTAGACGACCTTTTCATCAGGCGACAGACCGACCCCGTTGGGCGAGATCAGGTGATCGCGCACGCAGGTGATGCTGGTCCCGTCCGGCTTTGCGTAGAACAGACCGCCATGGGTGCGGTGAGTGGCCAGCGACGTTCCGTGATCGGTGAACCACATCCCGCCCTCGCGGTCGAAGACGAGATCGTTGGGACCGTTCAGCCGGCGCTCGCCGCAGTGGGTATACAGCGTCTTGATGTCGCCGGTCTTGAGATCAACCCTCTGGATATAGCCGCCCTTGTGATCTGGCGGTGTCGGCCCCGGAATATTCATCCCGTTCACCGTGTGATACTGGAACGAGCCGCCATTGTTGGTGATGTACATGGCGCCGTCCGGGCCGATGGCCGCGCCGTTCGGTCCGCCGCCCAGCTCCGCAACAATGGTGCGCCGTCCGTCGGGCGCCACGCGGGTCAGGGTTTTTCGTTGGATCTCCACCAGAATGACGGAGCCGTCCGCCATCGCGACGGGGCCTTCGGGAAACTGGAGATCTTCTGCAACCAGGGTCAGTTCGAGCTCAGCCAAGACGTTTCCTCCCATGCCGCGCTTCGTGACTGAGCGCGGTCATGGGCCACTATATCCCGATGATGGTCCGGACAAAGATGAAAGCGACGGGGCGGCGCAAAGCGGGCTCTCCTAGCTCCGCTCCAGCACACGGATGATGAAGGCCGCGTCATCTCCCTCCCCCGCCGCGTGGGCGTCGCGGGACACTTCTCGCCATTGCAGGGGGTCCGGATCCGCAAAGGTCGCGTCGCCTTCGGGCGCGAGGTCGACCTCGGTCAGATAGATCCGTTTGGCCCGCGGCAGGGCCAGCGCATAGATCTCCGCCCCGCCGATGACGCAGATCTCGGCCGCGCCGTCTTCCTCGGCCTGTTCGCGGGCCATCGACACCGCCTCGGAAAAGGCGTCGCACGGCACCGCGCCCTGCGGCTCGAAGGACAGGTCGCGGCTAAGCACGACATTCATGCGCCCGGGCAAGGGCTTCTTCGGCAGACTGTCCCAGGTCTTGCGACCCATGATCACGGGCTTGCCCAGCGTGGTCGCCTTGAAGTGGGCGAGATCCGACTTCAGCCGCCAGGGCAACTGTCCGTCCTTGCCGATCACGCCATTGCGGGCGCGGGCGACGACGAGGCTCATGGGAATGGAGAGGCTCATGCTTCCAATCGATAGATCATGGCGTCTTCCATATAGACGCCGTTGATCCGACTGTGGGTCATCCGCACGCGAGACTTGCCCACGAGGTTGATCATCCCTTTGAG
>CAIUZX010000366.1 GCA_903903715.1 uncultured Caulobacterales bacterium | reverse complement strand
CGACGACGCCGCCGGAGAGGCCTTCGACAAGATCGCCATGTCCCTGGACCTCGGCTATCCGGGCGGCCCGGCTCTCGAACGCCTGGCGCAAGGCGGCGATCCGAAGCGGTTTTCCCTGCCCAAGAGGGTGGCCGGTCGCGCCGGCTGCGATTTTTCGTTTTCGGGCCTCAAGACTGCGGCCAGCCGGATCGCCGCCGGTCTGACGACCGATGAAGAGCGTCGAGACCTCGCCTGCGCCGTTCAGACAGCGATCGCGCATCAACTCGCGGAGAAATCGGCGCGGGCGATGGCGGCGCATGTCGAGCAGCACCCAGATGATGCGCGCCTGTTCGCCGTCGCAGGCGGGGTCGCAGCGAACGCCGCCGTACGGTCTGCGCTGGCGCAAGCGGCGACGGCGGCTGGATTTGCTTTTGCGGCACCCAGCCTGGCCTACTGCACTGACAACGGCGCGATGATCGCGCTGGCCGGCGCCGAGCGTCTGGCTCTCGGTCTGACAGATCCCCTCGATGTCGCCGCCCGGCCGCGCTGGCCGCTGGACGAGGCCGCCGCTGCGTCTCACCCGATGAACGCCTACGGCCGCAAGGGAGCCAAGGCGTGATGCGGTACCGACATGTGGGTGTGATCGGCGCAGGCGCATGGGGCACGGCGCTCGCACAAACCGCGGCGCGTGCCGGTGCGAAGGTGAGACTGTTCTGCCGGGAACCCGAGACAGTCGCCGACATTCGCGCTCTGAAGGTCAACCGAACCTTCCTGCCCGACATCACGCTCAGCCCGGCCATCCATGCGACGGGCAAGATGGAGGAGCTTGGTGAGTGCGATCTCATCCTCGCGGTCACGCCTGCACAGCACCTTCGCAGCAGTCTCCAGGCGTTTCGTGGCGCGGGCTCCACCCGGACGCCGATCGTGCTTTGCGCAAAGGGCATCGAGCAGGGAACACTGAACCTCATGACGCAGGTGGCGCAGGAGGTCTGTCCCCGCACGCCGCTGGCTGTGCTCTCGGGCCCAAGTTTTGCGGGCGAAGTGGCGCAAGGCCTGCCGACAGCGGTGACCCTCGCCTGCGCCGACCGGGACATCGGTCGTGCGATGGCCGCCAGTTTGGCGAACCCCGCGTTTCGTCCTTACCTTTCAACCGACCTGATCGGCGCCGAAGCGGGCGGGGCTGTGAAGAATGTGCTCGCCATCGCCTGCGGGGCCGTTGAAGGGCTAGGACTCGGTCGGAGCGCGCACGCCGCGTTGATCACACGTGGTTTTGCGGAAATGACGCGGCTGGGCGTCGCGCTCGGCGCTCAAGCGGAAACGCTCGCGGGCCTCTGCGGGCTCGGTGATCTCGTCCTCACCTGTTCTTCGCCCAAGTCACGCAACATGAGTGTCGGTCTGGCTCTCGGTCGGGGCTTAAGTCTCGCCGAAGCGCTGGCCAACCGACTGACGGTAGCCGAAGGCATTGCGTCTGCGCCTGCGGTGCGTGCGCTCGCCGTAAAGCTTGGTGTCGAGATGCCGATCTGCACTATGACTGCCGCGGTGCTGACGGGAGACATCACCCTAAAGGCTGCTATCGAGGATCTTCTGGCTCGCCCCCTCAAGTTCGAACACTGAAAGGCCCCGCAATGGCTCATTTCGTCCTGATCTGCCAAGACAAGCCCGCATCGCTCGACCTGCGCATGGCGACGCGCGAGGCCCATCTCGCCTATGCGAAGGCGAGTGGGTGCGTCAGGGCAGGCGGGCCTTTCCTGGACGCCGATGGCCAGCCTATAGGCTCTATGCTGATCATCGAGACCGAAAGTCTTTCCGAGGCGCACAGCTTCGCGGCCCATGACCCCTACGCGCTTGCGGGCCTGTTTGCGTCCGTGGACGTGCGACCCTGGCGGCTCGCCCTGGGCGGTTTTCTTTGATCGCACCCGTCCCGAGCGTCATTCACGCGCCGTTGGGCGATGAGATCAGGCGTTTTCAGAACATCTGCCCCCATTCCGGGGGGCCGCTCACCGCTTCACCCGTCCCGCCCTTGTCAAGAGATGGGGCGCATCTCGTGTGCCAGACGCACGGCGCGCTGTTCCGGATCCTGGACGGAGTTTGCATTGCGGGCCCGTGTCTTGGCGCGCGGCTCACGCCTTTGGACGGTGAGCGAGACTGTAAAGAAGCGCCCAGGTGAACAGTCCCGTATCGTGCCCGTCTGCAAATCCGATGCGCACGGCATAGCGACCGACGGGATCCAGGGAGACGATCCTTGCATCGTCAAATGGCTCGGCCGGGCGCGGCGGCGCAGACGGACCATGACCACGACCTTCCGCGCTTGGAGACTCCCGACGCAGCTCAGAGGCGGTGAGCCGGACCTGTTCTCCGGTTTCAAAGGTAATCGCGAGAAGCCGCCCCTCTTCGACGGCGCGAAGTTCCTTCGGCCAGGGCGACGACGTCAATCTGCGCTCTCGTCCAGATGACGGGCTTCGTCAGGCAGCATGATCGGGGCGCCGTCGCGGATCGGATAGGCGAGACGCGCGGAACGGCTGATCAGCTCGTTGCGGGTCCGATCGTATTCCAAAGGCCCGCGCGTGACCGGGCAGACCAGGATCTCCAGAAGCCGGGGATCGATCGGAACGGACGTGACATCGGTCATTTGGAAGGATCCTAAAGTGCTGAGATCATTGAAGCCCGGACGGGTCGCCCATCGACCCTCCGGCGGCGTCAAAGCGCAAAAGGGTGATAAGGGCCGCGCGACGTTCGGATGCGTCAGCCGCTTCCAACAGCGCCTGCTTTTCTGTCGAGTCAAACGGCAAAGCCATGGCGAGACTGTTGACGAGTGGCCCCAGCGGGGCGGATTCGGCGGCAGACCAGTCCATCGCAAGGCCACGATTGTCGAGATAGTCTTTCAAAGCATCGAACAGGATCTCGCGCTGCTTCAGGTCGGGCTCGACATCTTCATCAAGGTCCCGAGAAAAGCGTCCGTAATCGGCGCGCGCCTGGCGATATGGCGTCTTCAGATCCAACTCCTGTTCGAGCGTAAATCGGCACACGCCAGTCAAACTGATCGAATACCGGCCATCCGGCGTCTCCCCAAAGCTGGTCACCCGCCCCACACACCCGATCCTGGCGAGCTTTGGCGTCGCCCGATCGCCGCCGGCGCGGGTCTGGATCATGCCGATCATGCGATCACCGGCCATCGCGTCGTCCAGCATGTTCAAATAGCGCGGCTCGAAGATGTTCAACGGCAGATGCCCGCCCGGCAACAGCAGGGCGCTGTCCAGTGGAAACACCGGAATGACCTGCGGCAGATCGTTCAAACGAAAGCGGGCGCTGGCCATGGCTCAGGAAAACAGTATGGAAGACAGGCGTCGACGGCCCTGCTTGGCGACGTCTGATCCAGGACCCGCGGCTTCCAGCACGGTCAGCAACTCCTTGCGAGCGGCGTCATCATTCCAGGCGCGGTCAAGGGCGATGATCTTCAGGAGGTGGTCAGCGGCGCCGGCCAGATCATTATGGCCAGCCAGGGTCTGGGCGAGTTCGAAGCGCGCTTGGTGATCGTTTGGATCCGCGTCGACGCGCGCCTGCTGGGCGGCGACTTCGCCTGCCCCCTTGGCGGCAAGGGTGAGGGCCGCACGGACCGCCGAAAGTTCCGGGTCGCTGGCGGTTTCCGGCGCCATCGCCAGGATCTCGCCGGCGCGCTCCGCATCGCCATTAAGAAGGTAACAGCGCGCGAGGCCCGCTATGGCCTTGAGGTTATCCGGCGCCACTTGAAGGACTTCCGCGAAGATCTGGGCCGCTCCGCCGACATCGTTCTGAGCCAGCACCTCGGTCGCTTCTGCGAGAGCCGCCTCAAGTCCGTCGTCCTCGTCCCCACCGGCCAGACGATCGACGAACGCCTTCACCTGCGTTTCGGGCAGAGCCCCCATGAACCCATCGACCGGCTGGCCGTTCTTGAAGGCGAACACTGCAGGTATCGACTGCACGCGCAGTTGGGCCGCGAACCTTGGGTTCTCGTCAATGTTGATCTTGACCATCTTCACCGCGCCCTTGGCGCCGGCGACCACCTTTTCCAGGATCGGTGTAAGCTGTTTGCACGGCCCGCACCAAGGCGCCCAGAAGTCCACCAGCACCGTGTGCGTGCGCGAGGCCTCGATCACATCGGCCATGACCGTGGCGTCAGTGGCCTCCTTGACCAGGTCGCTTCCGGCCACGTCCTTCTTTGATTTGCCGATCAGTTCGCCAAACATCGTTTTCATCCTCGTCGCTGCACGGCGCTCCGCCCCTCAGATGGGCGCTTGAGCCGCCCAAAGCAATTCATGCATTGACGTCTTGTGAGGTCGCCAGCGCATCGAAGTCCACCAAAACCAGCTCGCGTCCCAGAACCTCAAGGA
Source organism: uncultured Caulobacterales bacterium (assembly GCA_903903715.1). Taxonomy (GTDB): domain Bacteria; phylum Pseudomonadota; class Alphaproteobacteria; order Caulobacterales; family Caulobacteraceae; genus CAIMFV01. The sequence goes on along the minus strand of CAIUZX010000366.1, from coordinate 3,502 downwards.
ACCGTTTGAAGGCGTCCACCGAAAGGTTGGTCGTCGCGTCGTTGGTCAGGGGATGGAAGTTGACGCTGTCATAGCCCAGAAGCGCCGCATCAAGCACGAACTTCACGTTGTGATCAGGATCATTCACCAAGGCCAGGGCCGTGACCGAGCCCGGCCTCACGCCCAGCGCGTCCCAAAGCCGCTCTGCAGACCCAAAGGACAGACGCGCGGAGCCGATCACAGCCGGAACTCTTTTCAAGTCCACAACTGTGGTCGCGAGCGCGCTGATCAGCCAGAGCTGACCCTTGGCGTCCTTGAGAAAGAGATTCTTCGAGTGTCCGCCCGGGATCTTCTCCTTGAGCTCGGGACCGTCGGCGACGGTGAACACAGCGGGATGATCGTAGGTCTGACAGGCGATCCCGTGGAGATCCAGAAAGTCCATCAGGCTCGCACGGTCCATCGGTTCAGGCAAGAAACGCTCCATAAGCTTGGCGCTAGGTGTCGGAACAGGTCCGGCGGCTTGCAGCCCGATCGCCTCACGACTGGCGAAGCCTTCAGTTTCCTGCCGAGCTGGTCTAGGTCAAGATCTAAACAGAAACCGATCGACGCGTGAGGTCCCCCATGGAACTCGAATGTTATCCTGTCGCCACTCGGCCGCCTGAAATCGCGCCTGGCCGACCGGAGCGTCGATGGATGGACCGGTTCGCCAATCGGCACCCCTATCGGTGCCTACCGCTCACCATGGCGAACACTACGGGGTGGGAGCTACTGTGTCCTGTGAGCTTCACGGCCGAATGGAATGGCGGCGAGCAGAATGAAGACATCACCCTTCGCCCCGACAGGCCCCACCCTGATTTCCATGAACTCGCCAAGGCGCATTTCGGCGGCGGCGTGTTGACCTTTCACCCGGGCTATCTCTTCCGCACGCCTCCGGGGTGGGACCTCATCGCCCAGGGACCGCCCAATCTGCCCAAGGACGGCATCCAGCCCCTGTCCGGGCTCGTCGAGACGGACTGGCTGCCCTTTCCCTTCACGATGAACTGGATCTTCACCCGTCCGGGTCGCGTGCGTTTCGAGAAGGGCGAGCCGTTCTGCTTCATCAGCCTCACGCCGCACCGGGTCATGGACCAGGTGCAGCCGATCCAGCGCAGCCTCGCCTCTGACGATGTCCTGCGCCAGCAATACGACGCCTGGATCCGCGAGCGCGAGAGCTTCAACAAGCGTCTGGCGCAGCAGGATCCGGAAGCCGTGCGAGAGGCTTGGCAGCGCTATTACTTCAAGGGTGAAATCCCGGACGAGCTGGGGCCTGCGCCGGCGGATCACGTCAACAAGCGGCGGCTGAAGGCCATGAAGATCGGCAGATAGGTCGCCGCACAAAAAGGGTGCTTGCCAAGGCCCGCGCCCTCTGATTAAAAGCCCCCCTCTTCCTGCGGGGCCGACAAGGCCTCGTCCGTGAGCGGGCGTAGCTCAGTGGTAGAGCACAACCTTGCCAAGGTTGGGGTCGAGAGTTCGAATCTCTTCGCCCGCTCCAATTTTCCTTCTAAAATCCAAGCGATTAAGCCTGCCCTTCGGGGCGATCCCGAGACACGCCATGCCCAAATCACTGGCCCTGCTGGTTCTGACAGTCGCAGCCCTGCTTTTTGGAGGACCAGCCATGGCCATTGAGCAGCCGAAATACGCCGTGACCCTCAAGGACGGCGACTATGAGGTCAGGCGTTACGAGCCCTACATTGTCGCTGAAGTGGTTGTGACCGGGGATCAGGGCCAGGCCGTTCAGCAGGGCTTCCGCAAGCTCGCCGGGTATATATTTGGCGGCAACGCCGGCAGTCAGAAGATCGCGATGACAGCGCCGGTGGCGCAGAAGCCCGCGGGCGAGAAGATCGCCATGACCAGCCCGGTCACACAGGCGCCCAACGGGTCGGGAAGCTGGACCGTGCAGTTCATGATGCCGCCCGGCTACACCCTGGAGAGCCTGCCCAAACCGAACGATCCCGACATCCGGTTTCGCGTGGAACCGGGTCGCGTGATGGCGGTCCTGCACTTTTCTGGCGTGGCCCGGGACCAGAACTATCGAGAGCGGACCGAAGACCTGAAGCGTTGGGCCGCAGCCAAGGGGATCGCCTTCAAGGGCGAAGCCGTGCTCGCCCAGTACGATCCGCCCTGGACCCTCTGGTTCATGCGCCGGAACGAGGTGCTGCTGGAGGTCAGGTAGGCGTCAAGGACACCCTGGTCAGAACGGGGCGTGACGCCCCTGCAGACATATTCGCCGACCCCCGAATTTATACCGATTCAGAGTTTGTAGGCGCGCCGCGGCAAGGTCGAGGTCAGATCGATCAACGTCTCTTCAGCCTCCTCCTCGTCCATCCGGCCTTCGGCGACGAGGGTCGCGAGGAAGGCGCTGTCGACGCGTCGCGCCACATCGTGGCGCGCCGGGATCGAGAGGAAAGCGCGGGTGTCGTCGTTAAAGCCTACGGTATTGTAGAAGCCCGCCGTCTCGGTCGTCTGCTCACGAAACCTGCGCATCCCATCGGGGCTGTCGTGAAACCACCAGGCTGGACCTAGCTTCAAACACGGATAATGCCCTGCGAGCGGCGCAAGTTCCCGTGAATAGGACGTCTCGTCCAATGTGAAGAGGATGATCGTGAGCGAAGGTTCGGCGCCCATTCGGTCCAAAAGCGGCTTGAGCGCCCGCACATATTCGGTCGGCTGAGGAATGTCGGCGCCCTTGTCGCGGCCATGGCTATTGAACAGGGCGCGATTGTGATTGCGAAAGCTGCCCGGATGGATCTGCATGGTCATGCCGTCTTCCAGGCTCATCTTAGCCATTTCGGTCAGCATCTGCGCGCGGAAAAGCTCGGCCTGATGAGGGGATACGTCCCCCTTCAATATCTTGGAATAGAGTTCTGCAGCCCCGGCCTCAGACAGGTCCGCCGTCGCCGCCGTTGGGTGGCCGTGATCCGTAGCTGTCGCTCCCATTGCTCGGAAGTCAGCCCGCCGCTTGCGGTGCGCCGCCAGATAGCCGCGCCAACCTTCGACATCCTCGCCCGTCAGGTCGCCGAACGTCGCCAACGCGTCCCGGAAACGCTCGTGTTCCGGATCCACCACCGCATCCGGGCGATAAGTCGTGATCACCCGACCGTTCCATCCCGAATTCTGGATCGCCTTGTGGTGCAAAAGGCGGTCCTCCGCGCCTTCGGTGGTCGCTAGGACTTCGATATTGAACCGTTCGAACAGCGCCCGAGGACGGAACGCGTCGGACGCCAGCGCCTCGCCAATCACATCGTAATAGTGATCCGCCGTATCCGACGTGAGACGCTCGTCTAAGCCAAACACCTCCAAGAACACGTGGTTAAGCCAGAGCCAGGACGGCGTTCCGCGAAAGAGATGAAAATTGTTGGCGAACAGACGCCAGGCGTCACGTCTGTCCGACCTGGGCTCAACGCCTTGCGCAGGAACGCAAAGCCGATCGAGATCGATGCCTTGGCTGTAGAGCATCCTGTAGAGGTAATGGTCCGGCGCGAGG
>CAIUZX010000365.1 GCA_903903715.1 uncultured Caulobacterales bacterium | reverse complement strand
CGCACCTGGCTCTCCGGCGAGATGAACGGCCAGCCCGTCGAGATGATGCACGAGAGCCTGTCCGCCGACCGGCTGCGCTCACCCGTCGTCAAGGCGATGCTGCCGTTCCGGATGCCAAGATCAGGAGTCTGACGAGGCGGAGTCCGTCGTTTCCGGTTCGGACGTTTCGGAGGTCTTCTCCTTGGCGCCGGGCCGGACCTGCCAGAGCTGCCACAATCCCCAGATGACCGCCGCGCCCTCGAACAGGAAAAGTTCGAGATACATCTGGCTTCCGCCGCTCAGCTTCATCGCCGATCCCTCCAGCCGTCAGGATTCCAGACGCCGCATGCCGCTTGTGCGATCAAGGCTGGCGAACAGATCGACCAGCCAGGACACGTCCTCCGACACCGTGCGGACCCGCTTGTCGGCGACCTCGACGGTCGGAGCCGCGCCCGCCACCGCCTCGACCAGGAACGCCGTCGCGGCCAGCGGCGGTCCAGCGGGCGACACCGCCTGCATCCGCCCGGCTTGCAGAACGGCCCCGGCGATGCGGGTCAGCTTCGTGGAGGTGGGGACCACCGCCCGGCGGCGGATATTGTCGAGGCCATTTCGGACCACCTCATCACCGATGGAGGCGTAGAGCCTGCGGGCGGTGAAGATAGCCGGACGAAAGGCAGGGGCGAGATTGGCGATCCCTGCATCCCCCAGCCGATACAGCCGGTCCGCCTCGATCAGCAGATCCCGGCTCGCCTGCGCGATCACGGGGTGGGGCTGCGGGTCGCAAAGCCAGCGCGCGACGTCAAGCCCGCCGCGCTCCAGCCACGCCCGCGGCAGATAGAGGCGGCCCATCCGGGCGTCCTCGCCCACATCACGCACGATGTTGGTCAGCTGCATGGCGACGCCGAGATCGCAGGCCCGCGCGACGAGATCCGGCGACCTCGCCCCCATCAGCACCGCCATCATCGCCCCGACCGAGCCCGCCACCCGCGCGCCATAGGCGTGCACGTCCTCGAGGGTGTGATAGGCGCGCTCCGAAGCGTCCCATTCCAGCCCCTCCAGCAGCGCATCGAACACGACCCGCGGCATCGCAAAGCTTTCCACTGTATCGGCCAGCGCCCGATCCACCGGGTGGTTCATGGGCTCTGCGCCGTAAATACCGTCGAGGCGCGCCCGAAGTCGCGCAATGGTCTCGTCCCGTCCCCCGCCCACATCCACCGCGTCGTCCGACAGCCGGCAGAAGGCGTAGAGGGCGTAGGCCGCCTGCCGCACCCGGTCGGGCAGCCACTGCGAGGCGAGGTAGAAGGAGCGCGATCCGGTCCGGATCATCTCCCGGCAGTCAGCGAGGTCAGCGGGCCGCGCGAACATGGCTCGTCTCCAGATGGGCAGCGTGGGGAACGAGATCGCCGACGATCCGCGCCGATGACAGGACGCCAGGCAGCCCCGCCCCCGGCTGCGCGCCTGCGCCGACGAGATAGAGGCCTTCGATATCCTAGCTGCGGTTCACGGGACGGAACCAGGCGCTCTGCATCAGGGTCGGCGCGAGGCTGAAGGCCGCGCCCTTCACCGAGGACAGCCGGTCCTGAAAGTCCTGCGGCGTGGTGACGAAGGAGGTCGCAAGGTTGTCCGACAGCCCCGGCAGCAGCGTTTCCGACAACCGCGCCTCGATGGCCTTGCGATAGGGCTCCGCCACGCGCGCCCAGTCGATGGGGGCGTCAAGATGCGGCACCGGCGACAGCACATAGAAGGCGTCGCACCCCTCCGGCGCCAGCGACGGATCGGTGGCGGTCGGACGATGCAGATAAAGGCTCATGTCCTGCGCAAGAGGCTTGCTCTGGAAGATGTCGTCGAGCAGGCCCTTGTAGCGGGGCCCCAGCAGGATCGTGTGGTGATCGACCGCCTCGTACTTCCGCGACGTGCCGAAGTACCAGACGAACAGGCTCATCGAATAGCGCACGTTCTCCAGCTTGCGGTCCGTCCACCGCTTGCGCGCAGACGCCTGCACGAGGTTGCGATAGGTGAAGGCGGCGTCGGCGTTGGACACGACGATGTCGGCGGCCATGGTCTCGCCGTCCGCCAGCGCCACGCCCTTGGCGACGCCGTTCTCGACGAGGATCTGCGATACGACCGCGCCATAGCGGACGCTGTTCCCCTGCCCCTCGATCAGCCCCACCAGTCCGTTCACCAGCGCGCCCGTGCCGCCCATCGGGAAGTGCACGCCCCAGTTCCGCTCGAAATACGAGATCATGCAGTAGACGGCGGTGGTGTCGAACGGATTGCCGCCGACGAACAGGGGGTGAAAGCTCAGCGCCACCCGCAGCTTCTCGTTCTTCACGAACGACGAGACGAGGCCGTAGACGCTGCGATGGCCGCCCAGCTTCAGAAGTTGCGGCGCCGCGTCGATCATCGATTTCAGGGTCAGGAAGGGCACGTGGCCCATCTGCTCGAACCCGACCGCGCAGATCTCGCGGCTGCGGGTCATGAAGCGGCGATAGCCCGGAATGTCGGACGGGGAGACGCGGGCGATCTCCTGCTCCATCAGCTCAGGATCGGCGTGGCAGGTGATCACCTCCCCGTCGTCAAAGACGAGGCGATAGAAGGGATCGACGGAGCGGAGATCGATGTCGTCCGACATCTTGCGCCCGCACAGGGCCCACAGATCCTCGAACAGGAAGGGCGCTGTGATGATGGTCGGCCCGGCGTCGAAGGTGAAGCCGTCCCGGTGGTGGACATAGGCGCGGCCGCCCGGCGCATCGAGTTTTTCCAGCACCGTGACGCGATAGCCCTTGGCGCCCAGCCGCACCGCCGCCGCCAGACCGCCAAAGCCGCTGCCGATCACCACCGCGTGGGGCCGAAGGTCCGGTCCCGAAGTGTCAATTTTCGCAGGGCGCTCGAGCGTCAACATAAATGGACACTAAGCCCCGTCCGCGGCATCGCGCAAGTCCGCGGGCGAAGAAAGGGGCGTGTGGGTGTTGAGGTGCTCCAGAATGAGGGCGGCGAGCTGGCCGGGATCCTCTTCGTGGGCGAGGTGGCCGAGGCGCCCCAGCCGGACGAGCTTCGCCCCGGCGATGCGGTCCCTCGCCTCTCGCGACACCTTCATGGGAACCGCCAGATCTCCCTCGCTGGCGATCAGGGTGAGCGGCGCTTGATACCGCGCAAAGTCGGCGGCCAATGCATTGAGGTCCCAGCCGGACATCATGCCCAGCGTCCCGGCCACGTGCCCGGACGCCCCGATCAGGGCGCGGTAGCCCTCCAGCCCAGCTCCATCGATGCGCGAGCCCGTGCTCTCCATCAGCCGCTCCACCACCCCCGGCTGCCGCGCCCGCCAGGCGAAGAGGCCGATGGCGGCGGGGTTGAGGAACAGGAGCCGCGCCAGCGTCGGGAAGATGTGCCCGGCGACCCCCGGAAAGGGAGACAAAGCGCCGTTGATCGCAACCACCCCCGCACGCCCGCCCGCACCCGTCATCTGCATCCGCAGGGCAATCGCCGCTCCAGCCGAATGGCCGACGATCAGGTCGGGCTGCAGCTTGAGTGCGGTCATCAACGCCGCGACGCCCTTGGCCATGCCGTCGAGCTTCAAGCCCTCCCGCCCCGGCATGCCGGTGAAGCCGTGCCCCGGCAGATCGGGCGCCACCACGGTGCAGCTTTGCGCCAGCTTCGGCGCCAGGCCCCGCCAGGAGTGCGTCGCCGCCCCGGCCCCATGCAGCAGGAGGATCACCGGCCCCTCTCCCATCACCTGCACGTGCCAGCGCACGCCGCCGTCGGTGACAAAGCGGCTCGCATCCCGGTTCGGCCAGTCCCGCCCTTGGCGGTTCCATTGCGGCGCATCGCTTAATGCCATCAGCGCCTCGATCATCCGCCCAGCGCCCGTCCGCCCTCGCGGGTGACAAGTTCGGCGACCGCGCGGGACTCGACCAGCGGCAGGAAGGCGTAGGCGCCGCCCATGGCGCGGGCGAAGCGGTCGGCGTCGGGCCGCGCCCGAAGCGATGTGTCGATGAAGAGGGTCCGCACCCCCGCAGCGCCGACCTTGCGCGCAGCCGTCAAAGCGTCGGCTTCCGCCTGCCCCCGCCCCGCCTCCCCCCGTCCATCGATATTGGCCCGGCCGTCGGTCAGGAAGACCAGCATCGGCGTCCGTTGCTTGGCGCGCTCGGAAAGGGCCAGGGACAGCGAGGCGTCCATCGCCAGCGACAGGGGCGTTCCCCCGCCCCCCGGCAGATCAGCCAAGAAGCGCTTGGCCCTCGTCAGCGAGCGCGTGGGCGGCAACAGCACCCCCGCCCCCTTGTGGTGGAAGGCGATGAGGGCGACCCGGGCGCGGGAGACATAGGCGCGGGCCAGCAATTGCTCCACCGCGCCCTTGGCCTCGGCCAGCCGCTGGAAGGCCGTGGAGCCGGACGCGTCGACGACGAACACGGTGGTCAGCTCCGCGCGTCGGACGAAACGACGCAGGCGGATATCGTCCTTGCGAATGGCAAGGCGCGCCTCGCCGCCGGGCGCAGCCCTAAGTTTTTGCCAGGGCGCGGCGGCCCGCAGGGTGGCCACAAGATCCAGCCGCGCGCCGCTGTTGAGCGGGCCCGCTCTGGCCGCAATCGGTCGGCCGCGCCGCATGGACAGGGTCGGCGCGCCCCCACCGCTGCCCCCGGCCTCACCCTGTCGCATACGGGCCGGTCGGCGGCGCGGCGCAGGCGCATCCAGCTCGGGCAGGAGGGCGCGCAGGGCGGCGACCAGGATCTCCGCCGCCTCTTCCTGGCTGAGGGTTTCGGGATCGTCGAGCGGAGGTTGATCTTCTGGAGAGGCGCTGTCGTCCGCGCTCGCATCCGGCGGCGGCGAGTCGGGAGGCGGCGGGTCGGGCGGGGCCTGTTCGGCCTCCGGCGCCACCGGCGCCTGCGTGGCGCGCGGGGCGAGGACAAGACGCGCGGCGGCGGCGAGATCCGCCTGCCCCAGAAGGGATCGCCCGGCCAGCGCCGCATGCGCCCGCGCCACTTTCAATGTGAAGATGACGCTGCGCAGGGAGGACACGCCGAAGGCCAGCGCCACCTCGCACACCGCCGTGACCAGCGCGTCTTCGGGTTCGGCGACATGGGCGAGGCGGTCGCGGGCGGCGGCGATATCGGCGCGCGGAAGCGGCGTGATCTTGTCCGTCCGGTCAAAGTCGCCGTGGAGATCGACCCGCAAGGCCAGCCGGTCGAGGAGCGTCGTCGGCGGCTGTTCCTCCGGCGCAAGGCCTTCATCGAGGGCGATCAGGCCAAAGGCCGGGCGGGCGTCCGCGCGGGACGCCGCATGATCCATGACGGCGGCGAGCCTTGCGGCCAGACCCGTCTCCAACCGCTCGGCCATGGGCAAGAGCGCCACGCCGCCGTCTATGCCCTCCAGCACCGACGCTTGCTTGCAGAGGCGCCCCGAGGCGAGGCTGGCGGCGAGGTCGACGCCCCCCTCCAGACGGTCGTCGGAGATGTTGAAGGGCAGACGCACGACCGGCGCGCCTTCGGGCAGCATGGCCTTCACCGCGGCGATCCACTGGTCCCGCAAGGGCCCGTGCCCGGCGCGCAAGGTGACGCCGCCAAGGCCGCTGGGATCAACGGAGAACAACGCCGCCGCCAGCGACGCGTCGGCGATCCTGGACGGGGCCTCGCCCTCAGTCGTCACGGCCCGAACAGCTCGGCCATGGCCCGCTCGATCCGGACCGCCGAGCCGCCTTCGTCCAGCGGGTCGCGGCGCAGGCGGTGCCCCAGCGCCATGGGGGCGATGCTGCGCAGGTGGGTCAGGCTCACCGCATCGACGCCTTCGATGGCCGCCGTCGCCCGCGCGACGCGCATCAGGGTCAGCTCCCCCCGCAGGCCATCGGACCCGACGGCGATGCACAGCCGCGCCGCCGCCTCGAGGATCGCGTCGGGGGTGGCGACCTTGGTCAGGCGCTTGGCGGCGGAGACGATCTGGCGGCGCAGACGCGCCTGTTCCTTCGCCCACAGGCCGAGGAACTTGGCCGGATCCTGATCGAAGGCGATGCGGCGCTTCACCACCTCCACCCGATCGCCAAGGTCCGTTGGCGTGCGCACGTCGACGGAGAGGCCGAAGCGGTCGAGAAGCTGGGGCCGAAGCTCCCCCTCCTCCGGATTGCCGCTGCCGATCAGGACGAAACGGGCGGGATGGCGAAGGCTCAGCCCCTCGCGCTCCACCACATTTTCCCCGGACGCGGCGACGTCGAGCAGAAGGTCGACTAGGTTATCGTCCAGGAGATTGATCTCGTCGATATAGAGAAAGCCGCGATTGGCGCGGGCGAGGAGGCCCGGCTCGAATCGCTTTTCGCCCCGGATCAGGGCGTGCTCGATGTCGAGGGCGCCGACGACCCGGTCTTCGGTGGCGCCCAGCGGCATGTCCACCACCGGCATGGGCGCAGTCTCAATAACCGGCGAGATCCCGTCCGCACGGCGCGCGCAGTCGGCCGTGCAGGTGGGCGGGCGTTTCGGATCGCAATGGAAGGCGCAGCCGCGGATGGTCTGGATCGGCGGCAACAGGTCGGCCAGCGCCCGCACGGCGGTTGACTTCCCCGTCCCCCGGTCCCCGAACACCATAACGCCGCCAATGGCTGGATCGACGGCGGCGATCATCAGGGCGCGTCTGAGCTGCTCCTGACCGACAATCGCCGAAAACGGGTAGACTTTGCTCATGGGACTAAAAAAGCGACCTTTGGAATGGAAGGTCACCATCGACCCGCCCGGCGATCTTGGTCAAGCCGACGAAAAGCGTCAACTAAGATTGACATTTTGATCCGTCATTATAGCCTGACGTCATGAGCCAGCTCAGCGTCTCCAAGACCGTCCTGCACGCCGACCGGCGCGTTCCGGAACCTTCCGCCGTGCTGGAATTGCTGAAGCCCATCACCTGGTTTGCGACCATGTGGGCCTTCATGTGCGGGATGGTGTCCTCGGGCGCGCCCATCGCATCGCACTGGCTGTTCGCCTTGGGCGGCGTGGTGCTGGCGGGCCCCGCCATCTGCGCCACCAGCCAGGCGGTGAATGACTGGTTCGACCGGCATGTCGACGCGATCAATGAGCCCAACCGGCCGATTCCCTCCGGCCGCATTCCAGGCGCCTGGGGGCTGATCATCGCCTGCGTGTGGACGGGGCTGTCCCTCGCCCTCGCCACCGCTCTGGGGCCGTGGGTGCTAGTCGCCGCCGTCATCGGTCTGGCGCTCGCCTGGACCTACAGCGCCCCGCCGATTCGCCTGAAGCAGAACGGCTGGTGGGGCCCCGCCTCCGTCGCCATCTGCTATGAGGGTCTGTCCTGGTTCACCGGCGCAGCGGTGATGGGCCGCGCCTTCCCCAGCGCCGAGATCGTCACCCTTGCAGGCCTCTACAGCTTCGGCGCCATCGGCATCAT
>CAIUZX010000364.1 GCA_903903715.1 uncultured Caulobacterales bacterium | reverse complement strand
GCTGCTGAAGCCGCAACAGGTTGACGATTTGACCGAGTATGTCGTCGCCCTGTCGCATCGCAAGGCGAACCCGGCATCTGTCGCGCGGGCCGCGCCGGTCTTTGCAGAGCAGTGCGCCGCCTGTCACGGCGCGGACGGCAAGGGGCAGCAGGCGGTCGGGGCGCCGAACCTCACCGACGCGGACTGGCTCTATGGCGGCGACCGCAAGTCGATCCATGACCAGATCTGGTTCGGTCGCGGTGGGGTGATGCCCGCCTGGCGTACGCGTCTCACCGAGGCGCAGATCAAGGCGGTGACGGTCTATGTCCACGTCAACTCCGGCGGCTCGGGCGCTTCGTCCTCGCCTGCCGTAGCGACCGCTCCGGCGGCGGACAACACGTCCGTCAGCGACGCCGCAAAATGACCACCGTGATTGACAGAACCTCCGGGGGCGGCCCGCCCTCGGAGGAGATCCATCCGCTCTACCAGAAGCGGAAAGCCATCTATCCCAAACTGGCGCACGGCGACTTCCGCAATTTGAAGTGGGGTCTGATGATCCTGCTCTTGGGTATCTACTACGGCCTGCCCTGGGTGCGCTGGCCGCGGCCCGCGGGCGCGCCGGATCAGGCGGTGATGATCGATTTCGCCCATGGGCGGTTCTATTTCTTCATGTTCGATCTCTGGCCGGACGAGGTTTATTATTTCACCGGCCTTTTGGTCGTGGCGGCGCTGGGCCTCTTCCTGACGACGGCCTGGCTCGGTCGCCTGTGGTGCGGCTACGCCTGCCCGCAGACGGTCTGGACCGATCTCTTCCTCTATGTGGAGCGGCTGTTCGAAGGCGACCGTACTCGGCGCATGCGAGCGGCGACCCAGCCGATGACGGCGCAGAAGGCGCTCAAGAAGCTCGGCAAACACACGGTCTGGCTGCTGATCGCTGCGGCGACGGGCGGGGCCTGGATCTTCTATTTCAATGACGCGCCCACCTTCTGGCAGGCGGCGATAGCGGGGCAGGCGTCCGTCGCCGCCTATCTCTTCTTCGGCGTGCTGACCTTCACCACCTACATGCTCGCCGGTACGATGCGCGAGCAGGTTTGCGTCTATATGTGCCCCTGGCCGCGCTTTCAGGGGGCCATGATCGACAAGCACTCCCTGCAGGTGACCTACCGCTATGACCGCGGCGAGCCGCGAAGCGCGCACCGCAAGGGCGACACTTGGGAAGGCCGCGGCGACTGCATCGACTGCAAGCAGTGCGTGGTGGTCTGCCCGATGGGGATCGACATCCGCGAGGGCTCCCAGCTCGAATGCATCAATTGCGCGCTATGCATCGACGCCTGCGACGAGATCATGATCAAGATCGAGCGGCCCACTGGCCTGATCGGCTATGACAGCGACGAGGCGGTCGCGGCCCGCGCCAAAGGCGAAACACCGAGTTATCGTTTCATCCGCCCTCGGACAGTGTTCTACGCCGTGGCTCTCACGATTGTCGGCGGCCTGATGATCTGGGGCTTCCTCTTGCGTACGCCGTTCCAGCTGCATGTGGCGCGGGACCGCAATCCCTTGTTCGTGCGCCTGTCCGACGGCGCGATCCGCAACAGCTACACGGTCAAACTGGTCAACCGCCTCTACACCGTGAAGACGTTCAAGGTGCGGGTGGTCGGGCTGACCGATCCGAAGCTTCAATCACCTGGGCTGAAGCCGGTCGGCGACACCGTGTCCGCCCCGGTGGAGCCCGGCGCGTCGCGGGACGTGCGGCTGCTCGTGACCTTGCCGCAGCAGGCGCTGACGGAGGCGATGAAGCCCCTCGTCATCGAGGCGTCCGTTGACGGACAGGTCATCGACGCCAAATCCGTATTCATCTCCGAGGGAGGAAAGCCATGACCCCCGCCGAAGCGACAGCCCCCGGTTTTGTACTGAAGGGCTGGCACGTCCTTGTCATCATCCTTGTGTGTTTTGGGGTGATGTTCGCCGTGAATGGGCTCTTTGTTTATCGCGCCTACACGACCTTCCCCGGAGAGGTGGTCGCAAAGCCCTTCGAAGAGGGGATCGGCTTCAACGGCGAGATCCACAGGCGGGCCGCGGCTCAGGCGCTCGGCTGGAAGGCCCGGCTGACCGATCATGTCGAGGGCGGCCGCGCTGAGCTGACTCTGGCGATCCGCGATGCGTCCGGTCGTCCCGTCGCAGGCCTCCACCCGGCGGGACAGATCTCCCGCACCGTGACGCAATCCGGCCGCCAGAGCGTGACCTTCACGGAGACGCAGCCGGGCGTCTATGCGGCCAATGTCGTCGCTCCTTCTGGTCTCTCCGAACTTGAGCTGAAGGCCAAGGGGCCGAACGGCGCGGACTTCGAGCTCGAGCAGAGGTTCGTCTGGCCATGACCGCCATCGATCTTGGACAGGACCTGTCGGGCTTCGTCCGGTCTGAAGCGGACGGCGGGTCGCGCATGGAGCTTCTGGTCACCGGCGCCCGGTGCGCCGGCTGCCTCGCCAAGATCGAGCGCCATGTGCGCGAACTGAAGGGCGTCGTCGCCGCACGGCTCAACTTGACGACCGGTCGGCTGATCGTCCACTGGCGGGCAG
>CAIUZX010000363.1 GCA_903903715.1 uncultured Caulobacterales bacterium | reverse complement strand
TTCCGGTCAATGAGGTCGTCCCGATGCTGTTCCGGATGGGCCCAGGCGGCGCGCAGATCCGATCCGTCTTTGCTTTAGGGGGAGACTTCCCTTCCGCCAAATGCCGGAAGGCCCTTGCCGTGTCGGTGGACGCACCGATCGTCCACGCCCCTGCCGACCGGCGACACTATCTCTTCAGTCCGAGGTCCTGGAGGAAAGGCGACTTCGAGCGGGTCGTCCGTCAGATCAGCAGTTGGTCAGATCCCGTCGGCTCACCGCGCTGACGGGGCGATCAAGCCGCCTTTTCCGACCCGCGGCGCCGCGTGCCGGTATAGGCCTCGCTGTTGAAGCGGCGGCGGTCAGGGCCGACATAGGCCTTCGCCTCGATCCAATCCCGCGGCTTGAGCATCACGTTCTCGATGCGCTTCGTCAGATCTTTCAATGTGTAAGGCTTGCGGAGGAATTCGTGGGCGCCGGCGTCCCGAGCGCCGCGGATAGATTCGACGGTCGCTTCTGCGGTGTAGAGAATAACCGGCGCCATCCGCTCAGCGAGGGCACTGCGCCGCAAACTCGAGATCATCTCAAGCCCGTCGAACTCCGGGCCTTTGAATTCCGTCAGGATCAACTGGGCTTTGTGGTTTTCGATACAATCGAGTGCGCTGGTCGTCTTCTGAATGGTCGCGACGTGACGTCCGCCCAGGCCACGTATCACCTCGACCATCAGTCTCGCGCTATTGGCGGACGGGTCGAATATGACGACGCGCTCAAGATGAGGCGCTATTTTCCTCAGGAACGACTGATCGATCGCCAGCATTGCCCTGCTCCGCATTCGCGTTCTGGGTTTGAAGTCTAACCGAGCGAAGTGAAGACCCATTTAACGAGGGGAAACCGAGCTTCGATCCCTCCAGTTCAACAGCGGCCAAGCGGCTTGCGGCGTCAGGATCACTTTCAACGCGTCGCTGTTGAGCTACGCGCGCCTGTTGATCCTTCGGACTTTTGAGCTTCCCAGTAGGCCTTACCTGTCGGCGGTTTCATCAGCAGCCTCGGGGCGCCGTCCTTGCGGACAACCCCGAACAGATTGACGCTTTCGGAATAGATCAAGACATCGCCATTGCTCGCGCGAACAATGGACTCGGCATCCTTTGGAGGATGATCGAAGAAAGTGTGCACCTTGTTCAGATAGTCCTGAAGATCGCGAGCGCCCACGTCTCCACCCCGATGTTCGAACTGGTAGCGGGCGTTCTCCTCCGAAGTGCCCCGGCGGTTGTCCGCCCACATCGGCTTGCCATTGAAGAGCGGTGTCGAAGCGGCGCGGCGAGCGCGTTGAGGCGCTTCCCGGTCAGCCACGGCGGCGAGATCACGCGCCGCGGCGCGATCTTGCGGCCCGCTAGGCGGAGGTGAGGTTGCAGTGTGGGTGCGTGGCTCACAGGCGCTAACGGTCAGAGCCGCCACCGCAAGCCCGACAAGAATTCCAAAATGTGCGCTTTGATGGTTTTTTGACATGTTATTTGCTCCTTTCGCGGGTAACATATCTCAAACCTTCGCGAACGTCTCGCGCCTTGTTAGGGTGGAGAACACTTTCGGAGGCTTCGAGACCTGTGTCGGGCAAACGCGTACTTTTGATCGTTGGCGGCGGGGTCGCCGCCTACAAAGCGCTGGAGACAGCACGCCTTCTCATTCGGGAGGGAGTCGCCGTCAGGCCATTGCTGACCGCCGGGGGCGCCCAGTTCATCACGCCCTTGTCATTGTCCGCCATCTGCCATGATCGGGTGCATCAGGACCTGTTCAGTCTCACCGAAGAGGCCGACATGGGACACATCGAGCTGTCTCGCTCGGCGGATCTCATCGCGGTGGCGCCCGCGACAGCGGATCTGATGGCGAAGGCCGCACACGGCCTCGCACCGGACCTCGCCACGACAACACTTCTGGCGACGGATAAGCCGGTGCTGATGGCCCCCGCCATGAACGTGCGCATGTGGAACCACCCGGCCACCCAGCGCAACCTCGCCACCCTCATTGCCGACGGCGTACGCATTGTCGGGCCGGATGAGGGCGAAATGGCGTGTGGAGAGTTCGGCCCGGGCCGGCTCGCCTCTCCCGAAGTGATTGTCGCGGCGATCCTTGACGCCCTTCAGCACGCAAAACCCCGCCCGTTGTTGGGGCGGCGCATACTCGTGACTGCAGGCCCCACGGTCGAGCCCCTTGATCCTGTGCGCTTCATCGCCAACCGCTCGTCAGGGAAACAGGGTTTCGCCATCGCCGGCGCGCTGGCGGACCTCGGCGCGGACGTGGTGCTGGTGGCGGGGCCGGTGGACTTGCCGACGCCTGCCGGCGTATCTCGGATCAACGTCCAGACGGCCCGCGAGATGCTGGCCGCTTGCCAGTCGCAGCCGTCCCTGGAGGCCGCAGTGATGGTGGCCGCGGTGGCCGACTGGCGCCCAGCGGAAGTCGCAACCGAAAAGATCAAGAAGTCGGCGAGCTCCGCGCCTCAAACCCTGACCCTCATCGAGAACCCCGACCTTTTGGCGATCCTGTCGGCGCCGGGTCCCTCCCGTCCACGGCTCGTTATTGGTTTTGCCGCCGAGACCGACCATGTGCTGGAGCACGCCAAGGCCAAGCTGGCGCGCAAGGGATGCGACTGGATCGTCGCCAACGACGTAAGCGGCGACGTCATGGGCGGCGCGGACAACGCGGTATCCATCGTGACGGACTGCAGTGTGGACTCCTGGCCAAGACAGCCGAAGGCGGAGGTCGCGCGGAGTCTAGCGCAGCGCATCGCCGAAGCGCTCACCAAAACCTGACCACAACGCGGAATCGCCCTAAACGTTGTCGCATGAGCGCGTCCCCAATCGTCATCGACCTGTCGCCCCTGCCCCACGCCGAGGGTCTACCCTGGCCTTCCTATGAAACCGACGGCGCCGCCGGGATGGATCTTCGCGCCGCCGTGCCGGAAGATCAGCCTGTCACTCTGGCCCCCGGCGCGCGGGACATGATCCCGACCGGCCTGCAGATCGCCATTCCCGAGGGTTATGAAGTACAGGTCCGCCCCCGTTCCGGGCTCGCCGCCAAGAACGGCGTGACCTGCCTCAACTCTCCCGGCACCGTGGACAGCGACTATCGCGGCGAGTTGAAGGTGATCCTGATCAACCACGGCCAGGCCCCCTTCGTCATCCGACGCGGCGACAGGATCGCGCAGATGGTGGTCGCGCCGGTGACCCGAGCGACCTTCAAGCTTGTCGACGCTCTGCCGGGCACCCAGCGGGGAAGCGGCGGCTTCGGCTCGACAGGCGTTTAGGTTCAACGTTGTAAAGCTGCGCCCTTTCGCTCAGTCTTAAGCGCCATGCGCGACTTCGCCCAACTGCTGAACCGATTGTCGCTGACGGCGTCACGCTCCACCAAATGCGTGCTGGTCCGGGACTATCTGCAAAGCGCGCCGGATCCGGATCGGGGATACGCCCTCGCTGCCTTGACCGGAGATCTCGTCTTCAAGTCGGCCAAGGCCGGCGCGATCCGCGCGCTCATCGAAACTCGCCTCGATGCGCAACTCTTCGCCTGGTCCTACGACTTCGTCGGCGACCTCGCAGAAACGGTGGCGCTGGCGTGGCCCGCACGTCCACGCCTCAACCAGATCCCGTCCGTCACAGACGTGGTGGAGGGCCTTCGGGACGCCAAGCGGTCAGATGTTCCAAAACTCCTGGAGAACTGGCTGGACGTCCTCGACGCTGACGGCCGCTTCGCGCTTCTGAAGCTGATCACCGGGGGTCTTCGGGTTGGCGTGTCGGCGCGCCTCGCCCGGACGGCGCTGGTGCAGTTTGGCCAAACACGGCGCGAGACGCTGCAGATCTCCGAACTGGAGGAGATGTGGCACGGCCTGTCGCCGCCTTATCTCGACCTGTTCGCCTGGCTCGAAGGTCGGGGCGAACCGCCGTCGCCGGCATCAGCGGGTCGATTCCGGCCGGTCATGCTCGCCCACGCCCTGGATGAGGAAACCGAACTCGTCAATCTCGACCCCACGGCCTTCGCCGCCGAGTGGAAATGGGACGGCGTTCGGGTCCAGGCGGTGCGAGAAAGCGGCGTCACGCGGCTCTACTCCCGTACGGGGGAGGATATGTCCGCGGCTTTCCCCGACCTCGTATCCGCCCTCTCCTTCGAAGGCGTCATCGATGGCGAGCTTCTGGTTCGCCAGGGCGACACGATCGGCTCGTTCAGCGATTTGCAGCAGCGTCTGAACCGCAAGTCGGCGACGGCGAAGCTGCAGTCTCAGCACCCCGCCATGCTCCGCGCCTACGATCTTTTGAGCGAGGGCGCGGAGGATCTGCGCGCGCTTGCCTTCCGCACCCGTCGCGAACGGCTGGAGTCGTTCGTCCAGGCGCATGGCGGCGAGCGGCTGGACCTGTCGCCGATCCTGACATTTTCGACCATCGATGACCTGGCTCAGATGCGCGCCAAGCCGCCCGCTGGCGAAGCGTCCCTGGCCGAAGGGCTGATGCTGAAGCGATGGGACAGCCCCTATCTGCCCGGCCGGCCCAAGGGTTACTGGTTCAAGTGGAAGCGCGATCCGCATTTGATCGACGCCGTATTGCTCTACGCCCAGCGTGGCCATGGCAAGCGGTCGGGCCTCTATTCCGACTTCACCTTCGGCGTCTGGCGAGATGGCGCCCTGACACCCGTGGGCAAGGCCTATTTCGGCTTCACGGACGCAGAACTTAAACAGCTGGATCAGTTTGTCCGTACACACACCGTCGAATCCTTCGGGCCGGTGAGACGGGTCCGCGCGGAGCCGGAAGTGGGGCTCGTGCTCGAAATCGCCTTCGAGGGGGTGCAACGCTCGACCCGCCACAAGTCTGGCGTGGCGCTCCGTTTTCCGCGCATTCACAGGATCCGCTGGGACAAACCGCCCAGGGACGCTGACATGCTGGAAGCGCTGGAAGCGCGGTTGTCCCCGCCCTCCGGACCGGCGTAGTTTCGCCACATGATTTTCGATCACAAGATCCGGCGCCTGACTAAGTCAGATGCGGCCGTCTATCGCGATCTTCGGCTTGAGGGTCTTGAGGCGACGCCGCAGGCCTTCACCGCCGCCTATGAGATTGAATCCCTCCAGCCGCTGGACTGGTTCGCGGAGCGGCTGTCGCGGTTCGAGATTTTAGGCGGCGCCTTGGGCGGCGGGCCGATCTGCGGGATCATGGGCCTTTCTATCCACGATTCCCCCCGCAAGGCGCATATGGGGGATGTGTTCGGGGTCTATCTTCAACCGCATGCGAGGGGTTCGGGCCTCGCCAAGGTGTTGCTGGACGCAGTCATCGATCTGGCGCGAGGCCGGTTGGAAGCCCTGACACTCGGCGTCGGCGCCTACAATGAACCGGCCCAGAAGCTTTATCGGCAGGCGGGTTTTCGGGCCGTCGCCCTGTTGGAGCGCGAGTTGCGGGTCGGGGACGTTTATTATGATGAGATCCTCATGCGGCTCGACCTCCGAAACCCTTGACCGTGGAGGGGCCCACGCCCTATGCCGACACACTTGCGCAAGGCGTTGAATATGTCCGGTTCCGATCCTTCTGACTCCCCCGAATCCTGGGCGCCTGCGACAAAGGCGATCCGGGGCGGCCTGACCCGCAGTGAGCACGGCGAAACGGCTGAAGCGCTCTATCTGACACAAAGCTTTGTCTATGCGAGCGCGGAGGCCGCCAACGCGCGGTTTGCTGGAGATGATCCAGGCTTCGTCTACTCCCGCTACGCCAATCCCACCGTGAAGATGTTCGAGGACCGGCTCGCACTGATCGAAGGGGCGGAAGCTTGCCGGACCGCAGCCTCAGGCATGGCGGCAATTTTCACAGCCTTGTCCGGCCTCGTTCGCGCAGGCGATCATATCCTGGCCAGCCGCGCCCTGTTCGGGTCGTGCCGCTGGTTGCTGACGGAATATTTCCCCCGCTTCGGTGTCGAAACGACAACGGTCGATGGTCCCGATCTCGCCCAATGGGAGGCCGCGTTCCGGCCGAACACCAAGGCGGTGCTGATCGAAAGCCCAGCGAATCCATTGCTCGAGATGGTGGATGTACGGGCGATCTGCGATCTCGCCCACGCCGCCGGCGCGAAAGTCGTCGTCGACAACGTGTTCGCCACACCCGTGTTTCAACAGCCGCTCAAGCTCGGCGCGGACATCGTTGTCTACTCGGCGACCAAACACATCGACGGTCAAGGCCGCGTTTTGGGAGGCGCCATTCTTGGGTCCCATGCGCTGCTCGAGGAAAGTTATCGGGACATTCTGCGGCACACCGGCCCGGCTTTGTCCCCCTTCAACGCCTGGGTTCTACTGAAGGGGCTGGAGACGATGGAACTCCGCGTCCGCAAGCAAACCGAAACAGCGGCCGCCTTGGCGGATATCCTCGCCGCGTCCCAGAAGATCCAGACGACGCTCTACCCCCTGCGTTCGGACCACCCGCAGTATGAGCTCGCCAAAAAACAGATGAGCGGCGGCTCGAATCTGATCGCGATCGATTTCGGCGCACAGGACAAGGCGTTCCGCTTTCTCAACGCTCTGAAATTGATCGACATTTCGAACAATCTCGGGGACTCCAAGTCCATGGCTGTCCATCCCCCGACGACAACTCACCGCGCGATGAGCGAGGCCGATCGGCTGCAGATCGGACTGACCGAAGGTTGGGTGCGCCTTTCCGTTGGGCTCGAGGATGTCACTGATCTCGCCAAAGATCTCGAACGCGCGCTGAATGCGGTCTAGACCCATGGGCCAGCGCCTCGAACCTGCACCCTACGAAGCGGAAACGCGCGGCATAGTCGTTCGGGTCAAGCCGTATTTCCTTCCGGACCAGTCTGATCCGACAGAACGCCAGTGGGTCTGGGCCTATGATGTCCAAATCGCCAACCGCGGAACCGTGACCGTCCAGTTGATGGCGCGGCACTGGGTGATCACCGATGCGCTCGGGCGCGTCGAAGAGGTTGAGGGCGACGGGGTCGTAGGCGAGCAGCCCACACTGCGTCCCGGCGAGCAGTTCGCCTATACGTCCGGATGCCCACTTTCGACACCGTCGGGCGTCATGGAGGGCGACTATCACATGGTCACGGAACTCGGAGACCGGCTGCGGGTCCGCATTCCCGCCTTCAGCCTGGACCTTCCTGACGCCCCTCGCGTGGTGAACTAGCTGATCAAGAGTCCAGGCGGCGGGTGAGATCTTCGACGCGCGCTGCCGTGGCGGATATCGCCCTTGAAGCGGCGGCTTCGATCATGCCGTGGCTTTGACGCAGGCGGGCGAGTTCCGCCTCGGTCTGCTGGATCCGGTGGCGAAGATCAGCGACCTCGTCCGCCGTCAACAACGCCGCCATCAGGAACAGCCTCAGCTCTCCCACCTGACCGACGGCTTGGGCGACCTCGCGAACCTGCTGATCGAAGTGACGCGCAAGAGCTGCGACATGCGCTTCCTGGCCATCCTCGCAGCCGACGCTGTAGGCGCGGCCGTTCACATCTACGGTGACCGTGGCCATTCTCAAGCCTCCCTGTCGCCGGCTTCGATGCCGCCGGCGAGTTCATCTGCAAGCTCCGCCGCGAGCGCCGCTCGGACTTCAGCCGCCGCTCGGCCCAAGGCCGCGGACGCTTCCGCCGCTACCTGCTCCAACGCCCTCTCACGGGCGCGCGCGGCGTCCAGATCCGCCGCAAGACGGGCCCGGTCTTCCGCGAACGCATCCGTATCGCCGATCCTAGAGACCCGCTCCGCTAGCTTCGCCTCAAGACGGCTCATCGCCAGGTCGAGACGTCGCGTCGCAGCTTCGAGCCCTGCATCGACCCGTTCCTCCTCGACCGCACCGTCGTCCTGTTCGGTCATAGCGCTCTCGCCCCCTCAATCACCACGATTCGATCTATATAGCTTCAGCCTCGGCCCGCACCCAAGCTTCGCGCGTGAGGAGACATTAGATTTGGAACCCGCGTTTGACCGGGTAAGGGCTTGACTTCGACGCGTCGGAGCTCACAAACCGCCCCCAGCCCGCTTCACCATCGCATCGGTCGTTCGACCGAACAGCTTAGAGCTTACAGGAGTTTCTGACATGGCCCTGCGCGTCGCCATCAACGGATTTGGCCGTATCGGCCGGCTCGTCTTGCGGTCCATCGTCGAGCACGCCCGCCAGGATATCGAAGTCGTCGCCATCAATGACCTTGGCCCGATCGAAACCAATGCGCACCTTCTCCGGTATGACTCCACGCACGGTCGCTTTCCGGGTGCGGTTTCGGTCCGCGGCGATGTTCTCGACGTCGGCTTTGGCGACATCAAGGTCACGGCGGAACGGGATCCTTCCAAGCTGCCGCACAAGGATCTCGGCGTCGATATAGCCTTTGAATGCACGGGCATCTTCACGTCGAAGGATAAGGCTTCCGCCCACCTCGCCGCCGGCGCCAAGCGCGTGCTGGTGTCCGCGCCGTGCGACAATGCCGACAAGACCATCGTGTTCGGGGTCAATCATCAGATCCTCACGGCTGACGACCATGTCGTTTCAAACGCGTCGTGCACCACCAACTGCCTGGCCCCGGTCGCGCACGTGCTACACAATCTCTGCGGCATCGAGCGTGGCTACATGACCACGATCCATTCGTATACGAA
This sequence comes from uncultured Caulobacterales bacterium, assembly GCA_903903715.1. Taxonomy (GTDB): domain Bacteria; phylum Pseudomonadota; class Alphaproteobacteria; order Caulobacterales; family Caulobacteraceae; genus CAIMFV01. The sequence goes on along the minus strand of CAIUZX010000363.1, from coordinate 569 downwards.
CGACCAGCCCTCCCTCGACCAGATGCACAAGGACCTCTACCGCGCACGCGCGGCGGCCCTGTCCATGATCCCCACCTCGACGGGCGCGGCCAAGGCGGTCGGTCTCGTTCTGCCGGAACTGGCGGGAAAGCTCGACGGGTCCTCCATCCGCGTGCCGACCGCCAATGTCAGCGTGGTGGACCTCAAGATCGTGCCCGCTCGCAAAGTCACCAAGGACGAGATCAACGCCGCGCTCATGGCCGCAGCGGAAGGCCCGCTGAAGGGCGTTCTGGCCGTGACCGACGAACCCCTAGTGTCCGTCGACTTCAACCATGTCGCGGCCTCGTCGACTGCAGCCCTGGCCCAGACCCAGGTCATCGAAGGCCAACTGGCTCGCGTGCTGACCTGGTACGACAACGAGTGGGGCTTCTCGACGCGCATGGCCGACACGGCGTTGGCCATGGGTAAGCTCATCTAGGTTCACCGCGCTGCGCGACTGAAACGTCCACCCTCGCAAACTTCGGATCGAGCATGCCCGCCTTCCATACAATAGATGACCTCGGCGACCTGACCGGCAAGACAGCGTTGGT
>CAIUZX010000362.1 GCA_903903715.1 uncultured Caulobacterales bacterium | reverse complement strand
GCGGAGATGGACAGGCTCGGACGATAGCCGGTCAGAGCCTGGACGTAGGTTTCGTCCAGGGTCCGCACCTGCGCCCGCTGTTGCTGCAAGGTCGGGTTGCTATCATAGGCGAGGGCCACGGCGTCCGCGAGGGTCTCCGCCCCGGCCGCCTCTGCAGACAGGATGAGGACGGCGCTTGCGGCCGTCATGGCGAGTCTGTCCAACATGGGTCCCCTCGGTCGTTGGCTGAGACCTAGAGGCTCGAGAGGGGGCGGGCCAGTTAATCTTTGTTTAGATTCAAGCGTTCGGTTGGCCGGCGGCTCAGGGCCGATCGCCTGCTGAGATGCGCGCGGCGATTTCCGACAGGGTCGGGCCGAGGTCGGCGACGCTGTCCACCACGTAGTGCGCTCCCGCCGCCTTCAGCGAGGTCTCCGCCGCGTCCCTCAGGGCGCGCCGCCGGGTTTCCGACAAACTGCGCCAGGCGTCAGACGACAGTCCGACCCCATTTCCGGAGGCGGCGAGACCGACGCTCCAGCACCCCGCGGCGCAGCCCTCGGCGACCCCGACCTCGGCGTCGTCCACCTTCACGCAGGCCGAGGCGGGCCAGGCGTCCATCTCGATCAGCGCCTTCCAGGTCATCAGCGGCGCGGGGCGTCCGGACGGCGTCTCCCCTGCGCAGACCACGACGTCCGGGGCGTAGCCCTGCTCGGCGGCGGCGTTCAGGATGCCCTGCATCATCTCGCGGGTGTAGCCGGTGCCGGAGCCGACTTTCACGCCCTGCGCCCGCAGATCGGCGACCAGCGCCGCCGCGCCCGGGATCAGCAGCGCATGCCGCGTCGCCGCCTCCGCCATCAGAGGAACGAGGGCGGCGTAGATCCGCTCCACATCGTCTTCCGTCGGCGCGGCGCCCTTCAGCCCGGTCCAGCTCGCCGTAACGGGGGGGTAGGCGAGCAGGGCGCGCACATGGTCGTGCTTGGCCCGGCCCATATCCCGCCGGGCGTCCTCATCGCTGATGTCCAGCCCCTCGGCGGCGAACGCGGATTTCAGCGCTTCGACAGGCGCCATACATCCGTAGTCGATCATTGTGCCGGCCCAGTCGAAGATCACGGCCTTGATGGTGGAAGGCATGGAAAGGTCTCCTTGAGGTCAGGCGCCGAAGAGGTCGGTCAGCGTGCGCTCGGCGATGCCGAAGGCGGTGGAAGCGCCTGTGCCGCTGGTCACGATGACCAGTCGGACGGCGGGGCCGGGACTGTCCATGAGAAAGGTGCGGTCGTCCGCGACGGCGTATTCGCCCGTCCAGCGTTCGATGACATGCGGCGGTCCAAGGTCTGCGGCTCTGGAATATTCACTGAGGATCAGGGCTTCGGACTGCGCCGCCGCGAAGGGCCAGGGCTGGGCGTCATAGTGGTGGCTGTCGCCGACCACCAGGCTGCCGTCGGCGCTCTGCACCACGATAAGATGAACGCCGTGAGCGAGGTGGTCTGACTGCTCGTCCTCAAGGCGGTCGCGCAGGGCCTTGGCCTCCGGCAGATCCGCATAGCCGCGATACCGCACGAGGCTGAGGTCCGACATCACGGCGGACGGCAGTTGAACGCCGGGGGAGGCGAGGCGCAGCATCGACAGGCGACACCGCCTCACGCCATAGGCTGCAATCCGCTCAGGCAGAAGCGTGGTGAAATCATCGCCGGGGCAGAGGATCGCCGTCTCCGCCCGGATCGTCCCGCGGGAGGTTTCGATGCGGGGCGGCGCCACGGCAAAAGCCGCCGTCTCCCAGCGAAACTCGACCCCATAAGCGTCGGCGAGCCATGTCGCCAGCTTCGGCAGGGCCGTGCGCGATTCGACCCGTAGTTCGTGCGGGCTGAACAGCGCGCCCAACGTATCGTCGGCGGCGAGGTCCGGGGCGCGACGTCTCAGCTCCGCCGCCGACCAGCGCTCGCAACCTTCGCCCATCTCCGTCTTCAGGAAGGCGTCGATCAGCGTTTCCGATTCCTGTCTCCGGATGGTGAGGGTGAGGCCGCGGTGTTCGACCTCTATTCCCGCCTTGGGGGCGATCTCGGCCCAGACATCGCGGCTGTGCTTCGCGAGGGACCAGCTCAGGCCTCGTTCCTGTCCCGTCACGGTGACGAAGCCGAAGTTGCGGATCGACGCGCCGACTGCGCGGACAGAGCGGTCCACCACCACCACCCGCTTTCCTCGCCGCGCCGCGGCATAGGCGTGGCCGAGGCCGACGATCCCGCCGCCGACGACGGCCACGTCAAAATGAGTCTCTGCGGTCGAGGTCATCGCACATGCTCCTCCGGCTGGCGCGTGTTATCGCGCTTCGACGATCCTTGGCTAGACGGTCACCGAAACATAAAATGCTGAAGGAAAAGAATACAATTTAAAGGGGAATTAAAAATATTCAT
>CAIUZX010000361.1 GCA_903903715.1 uncultured Caulobacterales bacterium | reverse complement strand
TGTCGAGCACCCAGATCGCCCGCCCTTGCGTCGCCGCAACAAGGTCATCGCCGTGCACGGCGAGATCGCGCACCCAGGCCGTCGGCAGGCCATTGCCGAGCGGGCGCCAGTGCGCGCCGTAGTCGAACGAGACGAAGACCCCAGTCTCGGTTCCGGCGTAGATCAGGCCGGGCTTTACAGAGTCCGCGCGCAGCACCGAGGCGAAGCGCCCCGCCGGCAGGCCTTGACCGATCTCCCGCCAGCTCGCGCCATAGTCGCGGGTGACGTAGGCGCGCGGCGAGGCGTCGTCTTGCCGCTGATTGTCCACAGCGATATAGGCGACCCCGTCCTCGACGTCCGACACGTCCACCGAGGCGATCTTGGCCCAGGCGGGCAGGCCCTTGGGCGTCACATTGGTCCAGTGGGCGCCGTCGTCGCGGGTCATGTGGACGAGGCCGGAGTCGGCTCCCACCCAAACCTCCCCCGCATGCCGGGCGGAGGTGGTGATCGACCAGATGCCGCCGTAGCCGCAGGCGACGGCGGCGGCTGTGGTGGGGTCGCCGTCGCAGCCCGTGGCGCCCTTGGTCTTGCCGCCGAGGTCGGGGCTGGCCAGCGTCCAGCTCTTGCCCCGGTCGGTCGACTTGAACACGCTCTCGGCCGCGAGATAGAGGGTCACCGGCCCCGTCTTGGACACCGTCAGCGGCGTCACCCACACGAAGTGGTGGTCCACCGTCGTCTGACGACGCCCGTAGTTGGGGTCGAGATAGGGGGAGATGTCCGCCACCTCGCCCGTGCGGGCGTCAAAGCGCTGCAACTTGCCCCCAAGGCCGGTGCCGTAGACGATGTTCGGATCTTCCGGGTCCGGAATGTCGTAGTCCCGCTCTTCCGCGCCCACGGGGCGCCAGTCGCGTAAGGTGGGCGGGCCGTAGTCGCTGCGGCTCGCCATCCCCACCGTGCCGCTGTCCTGCTGACCCGAATAGATCTTGTAGGGGAACTGGTTGTCCGTCGCGAGATGATAGAACTGGCCGGTCGGCTGGTTGTACCAGCTCGAGAAGGTCTTGCCGCCGTCCACGGTGATCGCCGCACCCTGGTCCGAGGCCGTGGCCCAGTGGGTCGGGTCCTTCGGGTTGATCCAGACGAAGTGGTAGTCGTCCCCGCCGGGGGAGCCGCGGATGATCTCGCAATGCGCGCCACCCTGATCGCAGCGCCGCACCGACTGGCCCACCAGATAGACCGTGTCCGGATCATTCGGCGCAACGGTCACGTGACTGGCGTAGTAGCCGGTCACCGCCTGTTCGTCGTTCACCCGCGCCCAGTGCGCGCCGCCGTCGTCCGAGCGGTAGAGCCCGCTCTTCGCATCGGCTGAAATCATCGCGTAGACGCGCAGCGCGCCGGACTTGGTGCGGGTCGCGGCGACGCTGATCCGGCCGAGCGGTCCGTCAGGCCAGCTCTCGCCGCCGAGCTTGTGGAAGCTCGCCCCGCCGTCGTCGGATCGCCACAGCGCCGAGCCCTTCCCCGCGATCGGCGTGAAATAGCTCTGCCAGGGGTACTGCCGCGCCTGCCAGCTCGCCGCAAAGACGGTGCTCGAGTCTGCGGGATCAAAGCTCAGGTCCACCGCCCCGGTGTCGGCGTCGATCTTCAGGGCGTGTGTCCAGGTCTTGCCGCCATCAATCGTGCGGAACACCCCCCGCTCCGGATTGGGGCCAAAGAAGTGGCCGACGGCGGCGACCAGCGCCTTGTCCGGGTCCTTGGGGTCCACAACGATCCGGCCGATGGCCTGGGTTTCATGCAGGCCAAGATCGGTCCAGGTCTTGCCCCCGTCCGTGGTGCGGAACACGCCGGCGCCCCTCGCCACGTCATAGCGCGGCGTCGGCTGACCCGTGCCGGCGTAGATCACATCCGGGTTGGAGGGCGCGATGGCGACCGCGCCCATCGCGGCAGCCGGTCCCTTGTCGAACAGCGAGGTCCAGGTGCGCCCGGCATTGTCCGTGCGCCAGATCCCGCCACCGGCCACCGCCATGACAAACATGTCCGGCCTTTGCGCGGAGCCTTCGATCATCTCCGCCCAGCCCGCCCGGAAGGGGCCGAGCAGGCGCCAGTCAAGGGCGCGGGCTGCAGCGTCGCCGACGGGCGTGGTCTTTGTCTCGGCAAGGGCGCTCGCGCCGACGGACGAGAGCGCAAGAAGGCAGACACTGGCGGAAGCGAGACGATGACGCATGGGACCCCATAAGGACGCAACGGCGCGACGTCGACAGGCCGACGCGGGCGCGGCTTCTATTGCCACACTTTCCGGGAATTGGCGCAAGAGGCTCCGGGCGTCTTGCCTCCCGTCGCGCAACGTTTCAGGCTCCTTCCTCGCTCGCGAAGACCATGGAATCACTTCGGGGGCGACGAGGATAAAAGACGTGGGACTGGGTCGCAGATCTTTGCTGGGCGGATTGGCGGGGCTTAGCCTGTCATCGACGGTCCGTGCGGCGGACGCGCCCTTCTGGCCGGGCGGCGCCCGCGCGGCGGTGAGCCTGTCCTATGACGACGGCCTTGAAAGCCACATCGCCCAGGCAGGCCCCGCCCTCTCCGCCCGCGGCTTTCGCGGCACCTTCTTCCTCACCCTGGAAAACATGCAGGATCATGTCGCCGACTGGCGGGCCATGGCGACCAGCGGGCACGAGCTCTGCAACCACACCATCCACCACTTCTGCGGCCTGCCGAAAACCGCGCCAAAATCCTATTTCACAAGAGAGGTGCTGGAGGCGCAGTCACGGTTTGAAACCCTCTTCGGAGCGCAGCCGAAGCTGTTCGCCTACCCCTGCGGCGCGACGGATCTCGGGGAAGGCACGCCCAACGAGCAACTGCGCCGCTACCACACCTACCTGCAGACAGAGGGGTTTGTCGGCGCCCGCACCTCCGACGGTCCGCCGATGAGCCCGGCCTATGCGCGGCGTCACCGCTTCGCGCTGAACGCGTCGGCCCCGACCTATGAGCGCAACACGACGGACGAGGCGTTTGAATATCTCGACATGGCGCAGAACCTTGGCCGGTGGGCGATCCTGGTGTTCCACGGATTGGGACCACAGCGGCGGGAGTCCGGCGACACCACCAATGCCGTGCACGATGCGATCCTCGACCGCATCGAAGGCGGCCCGTTCTGGTGCGCGCCCATCGGCGAAGTCCTCCGCCACATCGACGCGCCTGCGAAGGCTCAGGCGCGGCGTCTGACCCAACCGGGAACCAGCATCGCGACCCGCGCGGCGTAAGGTCCATAAACGTCTGCGCCCAGTTGCTCACTCAGGAAGCGCTCCTCGATCCTGGCGATCATCGTCACGCCGACCGCAAGGCTGACGACACCGAGGGCCGTGATCAGATTGGCGTTCAAGGCTGCAGTCATCAGGCCGGAAAAGACGATGCCGGTATAGATCGGGTGTCGCACGATCCCGTAAGGCCCCTTGTCAATCAGGACGTGTCCCTCTTTCAGGGTGGTGTATCCGGACCAGAGCCGACCGAGATAGAGCCGCGCCCACCAGCAGAACGCGAAACCCGCCAGCACCAGACCGAACCAGACTCGGTTCAGCTCATCGGGCGCTGACCAGAGGGGCGTCGCGATGACCGACAAGACCGGGGCCTTCGCGTTCAGGAACTCAAGCACGCGCGGCGCCGGGACGAACATGGGCCACAGGCCAAGGCCGAGGAACATCCGCCCCGGGCTGCGGAAATCCGTCCGGTTCTGAACCTTGGTGCGCGCGGAAAACACGACGGCGGCGAGCCAGG
>CAIUZX010000360.1 GCA_903903715.1 uncultured Caulobacterales bacterium | reverse complement strand
CGTCCCGGCGGCAGTCTCCTGGGCGAGGCTGAGGCCCTGATCGACGGTCGCGCGGCCAAGAGCTGGCTCTCCGAAACCCTGACGACCCTCGAGGCGGCGCCCAACGTCACGATCCTCACCCGGTCCAACGCCTTCGGCTATTTCGCGCACAACTTCATCGCCGTGACGCAGAAGCTCAGCGACCACCTGGCCGATATCCGCCCCGGCGTCATGCTGGCGGGCGCCGCGCGGACCTATCTCAACCGTTATGGCGTGATCCCGGGACGGCGCGTGGTCATCGCGACGGGTCATGACGAGGCCTATCGCGCGGCGGTGGATCTCACCCGCGCAGGGGTCGAGATTGCGGCGATTGCGGACCTGCGCGCCAATCCCACCGGCCCGCTGGTGGAAAAGGCGAGGGGGCTTGGCCTGCCGATCCGACCCGGCTGCGTGATCACCGGCGCCGAGGGCGGGCTTCGGGTGCGCGCCGCGCGACTGTCGCCGCGGATGTCTGACGGACGGCTGGGCAAGCCGGAGCTGGTCGCGTGCGACGCGCTCTTGATGTCCGGCGGTCTGACGCCGAGCCTGCATCTGTTTTCCCAGTCGCGGGGCAAGCTCCGCTGGAACGAGGCGATCAGCGCCTATCTGCCCGATGTTCCGGCGGAGGCGACGCGCACTGCGGGCGCATGCCGCGGCAAGTTCGCCCTCGCGGACGCGCTGGCGGATGGCGCGGAAGCGGGCGCCGCAGCGGCGGGGCTCGACGCGCCTAAGCCCCTCTCGGTCACCACCCTCGACGCGAGCCCCGGCGGCGTGATCGGCGCTGTCCCGCACGATCGCGGACCGTCTGCGTTTGCGTTCGTGGACTGGCAGAACGACGTGACGGCCAAGGACATCAAGCTCGCCGTCCGGGAAGGCTTCACCTCCATCGAGCATGTGAAGCGCTACACCACGACGGGCATGGCGACGGATCAGGGCAAGACCTCCAACCTCAACGCGCTGGCCATCGTGTCGGACGAGGTGGGCTGGCCTGTGGACAAGATCGGCCTGACCACCTTCCGCATGCCCTACACGCCCGTCACCTTCGGCGTGCTGGCGGGGGAGGCGCGAGGGACCCTGTTCGACCCGGAGCGCAAGACGCCGATCCACGACTGGGCGGTCGCGCAAGGCGCGGTGTTCGAGGACGTGTCCCTGTGGAAGCGGGCGCGCTACTTCCCGCAAGGCGCTGAGGACATGGACGCCGCCGTGCGTCGCGAGTGCCTGGCCGTCCGCTCCGCCTGCGGGGTGTTCGACGCCTCCACGCTGGGCAAGATCGAGGTGGTCGGGCCGGACGCGGCGGAGTTCATGAACCGCTTCTACATCAACGCCTGGACCAAGCTCGGCTTCGGCCGCTGCCGCTATGGCGTGCTGTGCCGCGAGGACGGCTTCGTCATGGATGACGGGGTGGTGGGCCGGATCGCCCATGACCGCTTCCACGTCACCACCACCACGGGCGGCGCGCCCCGCGTGCTGTCCATGATGGAGGACTACCTCCAGACCGAATGGCCCCACCTCGACGTCTGGTTCACCTCCACCACCGAGGAATGGGCGGTCATCGCCCTGCAGGGCCCGAAGGCGCGGGAGATCCTGCAAACCCTCGTGACTGACGTCGACCTGTCGCCGGAAGCCCTGCCGCACATGGCGCTGGCGGAAGGGACGATCCTCGGCGCGCCGATGCGCCTGTTCCGGGTCAGCTTCACCGGCGAACTCGGCTTCGAGATCAATGTCCCGGCGGCCTACGGCAAGGCGGTGTGGGAGGCGATCTGGGCGGCCGGCCAGCCGCACGGGCTCGTCCCGTATGGCACTGAGACCATGCACGTGCTCCGCGCCGAGAAGGGCTTCATCATCATCGGTCAGGAGACCGACGGGACGGCCACGCCAGACGATGTCGGCTTGACCTGGGCGGTGGGCAAGACGAAGCCCGACTTCGTGGGCAAGCGCTCCCTGGCGCGGCCGTCGATGTCCGACCCTGCGCGGCGGCAGCTCGTCGGCTTGTTGACCTCAGACCCGAACGTGCTGCTGCAGGAAGGGGCGCAGATCGTCGGCGCGGCAGGCCTTACTCCGCCCATGACGACCATCGGCCACGTCACCTCGTCCTATTTCAGCGCAACGCTAGGCCGCTCCATCGCTCTGGCGGTGGTCAGCGGCGGACGGGCGCGCATGGGCGAGACGCTGTGGTCGCCGGGCCCGTCGGGCGATGTGGCGGTGCAGGTGACCTCGCCGGTGTTCTACGATCCGGAAGGAGCGCGGCTCAATGTCTGATCCTGTCCAAGTCCAACTGGTCGCAAGATCGCCGCGGGAGGCGCTGACTTT
>CAIUZX010000359.1 GCA_903903715.1 uncultured Caulobacterales bacterium | reverse complement strand
GACCGGCTGGCCTTCGCCACCGGCTTCACCGGCTCGGCGGGGGCGGCGGTCGTGCTCAAGGATCGGGCGGCCATGTTCACCGATGGGCGCTACACCCTGCAGGTGCGCGCCCAGGTGGACGGCAAGTTGTTCAGCTATCACGACCTGGTCGAAGGCGGCGTGCCGCTCTGGCTCGAACAGACGCTGAAGTCCGGTCAGAAGATCGGCTATGACGCGCGGCTGCATACGCCGGACGCCCTCGCCCGTCTGATGGAGGCGGCGAGCCGCGCGGGCGCAACGCTGGTCGCGGTCGATCCCAACCCCGTCGACGTCGCCTGGACCGACCGTCCGCCCCAGCCCAAGGCCCCGGTGCGCCCGCACATGGATGACAAGTCCGGCGAAGCCGCGACCGCCAAGCGCGAGCGCATCGCCTCGGCGATCAAGGACGCGGGCGCGGATGTGACCGTGCTGACCGGCCCCTCCTCCCTCGCCTGGCTGTTCAATGTGCGCGGCGGCGACGTGATCCGCTCGCCCCTTCCCCTCGGGCAGGCGATTGTGGACGCGCAAGGACTGGCGACCCTGTTCCTCGATCCCGACAAGATCACGGCGGAGCTGCCCGCCTGGCTCGGCAACACGACGGAGCTTCGACGCCCCGACGAGCTCGCCCCCGCCCTCGACGCCCTGAAGGGAAAGCGCGTGTTGCTCGATCCATCGCAGGCTTCGGCCTGGTATTTCGACAAGGTGACGGCGGCGGGCGGGCATGTCGTGCGCGGACAGGACCCCTGCGCCCTGCCCCGCGCAGCCAAGAACGCCGTGGAGATCAGCGGCGCCCATGCGGCGCACCGGCGGGACGGCGCAGCCATGTGCCGGTTCCTGCACTGGCTGGCGACGGAGGGGCAAGTGAACCCGCCGGACGAGATCGAGACGGTCACGAAGCTGGAGGGCTTCCGCGCCGCCACCGGCGCGCTGCAGGACCTCTCCTTCGACACGATCGCGGGCGCGGGCCCCAACGGGGCGGTGATCCACTATCGCCCGACGACCAAGACCAACCGCCGCGTCCAGCAGGGCGAGCTGTTGCTGGTCGATTCGGGTGGCCAGTATCTCGACGGCACCACCGACATCACCCGCACCGTCGCCATCGGCGATCCCAGCGAGGAGATGATCCACCGTTACACCCTCGTGCTGAAGGGTCATGTGGCGCTGGCCAAGGTGCGCTTTCCGCACGGCACGACCGGGCACGCCATCGACGCCCTGGCCCGCGCGCCCCTGTGGGCGGAGGGTCTCGACTACGATCACGGCACCGGCCACGGGGTCGGCAGCTATCTCGGCGTCCATGAAGGGCCGCAGCGCATCGCCAGGCATCCCAATTCGGTGGCTCTGGCCCCCGGCATGATCCTGTCGAACGAGCCCGGCTACTACAAAGAAGGCGCTTTCGGCATCCGGATCGAGAACCTGCAGGTCGTCACAGGTCCAAGCATGCCCACGGGCGGCGAGCGGGCGATGCTCGGTTTCGAGACCCTGACGCTGGCGCCTTACGACCGCAGCCTGATCGCTGCGGATCACCTGACGCACGAGGAGCGGACCTTCATCGACGCCTACCAGGCCCGCGTGCTCGCCGAGATCGGTCCCCTGGTCGAGGCCGAGGTCCGCGACTGGCTGACTGAGGTCTGCAGCCCGCTCTAGTGGATTGAATTTGACATTCGAGTCCCATTTGACACTTGGCGGGGTTTCGAATGTCAAATTCGAAAAATCCACTAGAATCAATAGGTTCTCTAGTGGTCCTTGTAAGCGGGGCAAATTCCCGGGCGGCTGGGCTTGGCAGGGACTTGGCGGCGTGATTCAAGCTTTGGATG
>CAIUZX010000358.1 GCA_903903715.1 uncultured Caulobacterales bacterium | reverse complement strand
GTCCCGCGCCTCATGTTCTCGCGTCGCCTCCATCTCCTGATCGCCGCCTGCGCCAGCGTCGCCCTGATCTGCGCCGCCGCGCCGCTCACCGCTGTGCGCGCCGCCGGTCGCAGCAAGACGCCTCAACTCGAGCAGCTTCGGTAGGAGCTTGTCCGCCTCGGCCGCGCGCAGCAGGCTGGGGAAGGCGTGTCGGAGGGGTGGAAGCGCAAGCTGCTGGAGCTGAACGCCCGGCAAGCCGATCTCGACAAGCGCATGGGCCAGAACCGGGACAGCCTTGTGCAGATGATGGGCGCGCTGCAGATGTTTCGCCGCGATCCGCCGCCGTCCCTGCTGGTCAATCCCCGCTCGGCCAAGAACGCCGTCCGCGCGGCCATCCTCATCCGCGCCGTGCTGCCGGCGCTGGAGGCGCGGCGGCGGGACTATGTGGCCGAGGCCAATGAGCTGAACCGCATCCGCCGGGACGCCGCCGTTGCAGGCGCCGCCCTCCTCTCCGCCGCCAGCGCCGAAGCCGACCGCCGCAGCCGCATCGACCAACTCGTCGCCGCGAAGAGCGGCCTCGAAGCCGCGGTCGATCCCGCCGCCGCGGCCCGCGCCGCTTCCGCCGCCGCGAAAGCCAGGACCGCCGACGAACTCGTGGGCGATCTCGCCAGCAGCGACCGCCCCGACGCCGCCCCGGATACTGATAACCGCCCCATTGCGCTGGAGACCCCGGTGCACGGGCGCCTGGTCCGCCGCTTCGGCTCAGGCATCCGCGGCGCGGAGACGGGGCGCCGAAGCACCGGCCTCGCCTGGAAGACCGAGCCCGGGGCGTTGGTCATCAGCCCCGCCGACTGCGACGTAGACTATGCTGGACCCATCAAGGGCTTCGGCCTCGTGGTCATTCTGAAGCTGAAGGGCGAGTACCGGGTCGTGCTCGGCGGCCTCGACCGCGTCACCGCCCTGACCGGCCGCCACCTCGCGGCGGGGGAGCCCATCGGCCAGATGTCCCAGCAGGGGCCGTCCGAGCTTCTCCTCGAGATCCGCCGCGCCCAGCAGCCGATCAACCCGGCGCCGTGGCTGAAGCTTTAGGGGTTTTCAAGGGCAGTCTGTCTTGTCGGGAAAACCGGTAGACGCTTTTCCGTGACAGACATCACCCCACGAACGCCCGTTCCAGCACGTAGTCGCCCGGGTCGGCGTTGGAGCCTTCCTTGAGGCCAAAGGTCTCGAGCGCTGCGGCCACGTCCTTGATCATGGCCATGGAGCCGCACATCATGGCGCGGTCCTCGGCCGGATTAAACCCGGTGGCGGGGAGGCCAAGGTCCAGGAACATCTTGCCCGACGCTATCAGATCGGGGAACCGCCCCTGCCGGGGGAAGGGCTCGCGGGTCACGGTGGGGTAGTAGACGAGCTTGTCCCTGGCCATCTCGCCGATCAGCTCGTCCTCGAAGATCTCCTTGGTCCAGAGGTCGCGGTACGCGAGCTCGGCCACCTGACGTACGCCGTGGGTGACAACCACCTTGTCGTAACGCTCATAGGTCTCGGGGTCGCGGGCGACGCTCAGGAACGGCGCAAGGCCGGTTCCCGTGGCGAACATGATCAGCCGCTTGCCGGGCTTCAGCGCATCGAGCACCAGCGTGCCTGTGGGCTTTTTGCCCATCAGCACCGCATCGCCGACCTTGATCTTCTGCAGCCTCGACGTCAGCGGCCCGTCCGCGACCTTGATCGAGAAGAACTCGAGCTCGTCGGCGAAGTGCGGGCTGGCGATGGAATAGGCGCGCAGGACCGGCTTGGCGGTCGGATCCTCCGCCGGGGCGGGCAGGCCGATCATCACGAACTCGCCGGAGCGGAAGCGAAAGCTCGCGGGGCGCTCAAGCGTGAAGCTGAACAGCCGGTCGGTCCAGTGGCGCACGCTGGTGACGCGAAGGGCGAAGAATGCGGGATGGGCCGCCGCAATCGCGGAGATATCGGTCATCTGTGTTTCAGGTCCTGCTGACGCGGGTCTTTGGGATGGAAAGGTCGGTCGCCCCGAGATCAGACTGCGTTAGTTGGGCCATGCGGTCGGGCGTCTCAAGCGTCATGATCAAATTCCAGCACGGTCTGGCTCTCATAGACCTCGCCCGGCGCCAACAAGGTGTTGGGAAAGTCGGGGCGGTTGGGGCTGTCCGGGAAGGCCTGCGTTTCAAGGCAGATCCCCGCGTTCCGGCGGTAGGGCCGGCCGGACTTGCCGCTGAAGGCGCCGTCGAGCGCATTGCCCGTATAGACCTGCAAACCGGGCTCGGTGGTGTAGACCCGCATCACCCGGCCGCTGGCGGGATCCCGCAACTCCGCCGCCAGGCCTTTGTCGGCTTCGAGCTCGTCCAGCACGAAACAATGGTCATAGCCGGCGCCGAAGTCGATCTGCTGGTGCTCCGCGGCGACGCCGTCGCCGATCCGCCGCGGGGACATGAAGTCGAAAGGGGTGTTCTCCACCGGGGCAGGCGCCCCCGCCGGGATCGACCAGGGATCGATGGGCAGGAACTGGCTCGCACAGACCGCCAGCTCGTGATCGAGAATGTCCCCCGCGCCCTCGCCCGCCAGGTTGAAATAGCCGTGGCTGGTCAGGCTGACCGGCGTCGTCTCCGTGGTCGTGGCGAGGTAGCGCATGGCCAGCCGCGATCCCGAAACGTGAAAGCGGACGATCACCGCCAGCTCGCCCGGAAAGCCCTGGTCGCCGTCCGGACTGACATGGCTCATCACCAGCTCCGCCCCGCCCTCGTCCGCCGGTCCCGCCTGCTCGATCCGCCACAGCGCCCGGTCCAGGCCGACCTCGCCCCCGTGCAGGGTATTGGCGCCGTTGTTGCGTGAAAGGTCGTGCCCGACGCCGTTGATATCGATCCGGCCGCCGCCGATCCGGTTGGCGTAGCGGCCGACCGTGGCCCCGAAATAGAATCGCTGGCGGCGATACTCGGCCAGATAATCAAAGCCCAGCAGCACGTCCGTACCGTCCGCCAGCACGATCCGCTGCAGGGTCGCGCCATAGGTCAGCACGGTGACCACCAGCCCTTCGCCGCCGTCGAGGGTCACCGCCTCCACGGACGCGCCGCCCGTCGTTTCGCCAAAGCGCTCAATCTGCACAGAAGGATCGGACATGGTTCAACCGAGGACTAAGGGGCGTCGCCGCCGGACGCCTTATTCCCCGGACAACCGTCCAGCGCCATAGACTTTTTCTGATGGTGCGAATGGATGGCCGGTCAGGGCGTGAAGGGATAGGGCGAGACCGACTTATTGAAGTCATCGACCGCGAGACTGCGGGTCAAAGGTTCGGCGGCGCGCTGCGGGCAGGACGGACGCTCGCAGATCCGGCAGGTGGGACCGATGGGCGTCGCCAGCGGGTCGGCGAGGTCGAGGCCTTTG
>CAIUZX010000357.1 GCA_903903715.1 uncultured Caulobacterales bacterium | reverse complement strand
GTTTCGTCGCAGCTCGTCTCGATTCCAAGCACGGTCAGTGGCGCAATCGACATGATAGGGTCCTCAAGGTCGCGGATCGCCATTCGCGTCCTGCACCTCCGATCAGACGGACGTCAGGATTGTGATCCGGTTCCGTCTCATATACCTGCGTAGGAACTGCGTCCCCAGCTAACCCCATGGTCACGTTGATGCAACAGAACCCGACACCCATCCGCATCGGCGCCCGTGGATCACGCCTGTCGCAGGTGCAGGCTTACAAGATTCAGGCGGATCTCGTGAAAGCCATGGGTGGCGATCCCTCCGACGCGGACCGTCTGGCGCCCGTGATCCTGATAACGACCACTGGGGATCAGGTGCAGGATCGCCGGTTGCTGGAGATCGGCGGCAAGGCGCTCTTCACCAAGGAGATTGACGAAGCGCTGCTCGATGGGCGCATCGATTGTGCGGTCCATTGCGTGAAGGACATGCCGGCCGTTGTTCCGCCGGGACTGGCGGTCGCGGCCCATCCCGAAAGGGAAGATTCCCGCGACGCCTTCATCTGCCCGACTGTCAGCCGATTGCAGGATCTGCCGCACGGCGCGCGGCTCGGTACAGCGAGCCTCAGGCGCCAGGCGCAGTCCCTGCATATTCGTCCAGACCTGAAGGTCGAAATGCTGCGAGGCAATGTCGATACACGGCTGGCCCGTCTGGAAGAGGGTGTCGCAGATGCGATCATGCTCGCCTATGCGGGGCTCAAGCGGCTCGGACTAGCCGACAAGGTCGCTGGGCTGATCGACCCGATGGACGCCCCGCCCGCGCCGGGCCAGGGGGCGCTGGCGCTCCAGACCCGCGAGAGCGACGCGAACCATTCCATCATCCGAGCCCTCCACCACGCGCCCACCGATCTGACCGTGGCGGCGGAGCGCGGCGCGCTTGTGGCCCTTGAGGGGTCTTGTCGAACGGCTGTGGGGGCCTACGCCAGGCTCAACGGCCAATCGCTTGATCTGGTGGTGGAGGGTCTGGCTTCCGACGGTTCGCAACGCTGGCGTCGAACAGGCCGTGTTGAGCTGGCCGCTGACGCCGCGGCTGCGCGAGAGGAAGCGTTCAGGTTGGGTCTGGAGCTGGGCGAGGCGGTCCGCCTTGACGGCGGCGACGCGCTCACGCCGCCTGGCTGACATGGCATGATGGATCGGAGCGCGCCTCGCTGGGTCTGGGTGACCCGCGCCGAACCCGGCGCCTCGGCGACGGCGTCTCGTCTTCTTGAGCTTGGGTTTTCGCCAATCGTCGCGCCCATGATCCGGACGGAAAGCGTCGACGCGCCAGCGCCTTCTCCTGCCTCGTATGATGCGCTGGCCTTCACCAGTTCATCCGCGGTGCGCCGGTTTGCTGAGTTGAGCTCTTCACGAGACCAAACGGTCTTTGCAGTAGGCGACGCGACCGCAGAGGCCGTCCGCATGCACGGCTGGACCAAGGTGGTCAGTGCAGACGCAGATGTCATCGGGCTCGGCGAGGTTCTCACGCGTAAGGCGAAGGGCTTGCGCGTTCTGCACCCGTGCGCCGCAATTCCAGCGGGCGATCTCGCCGCCTTTGCGAAGGATGTCATGGTCATCGGCTTGCCGATCTACGCTACGGTATCTGAGCGCACTTGGCCACAATCGGTCCTTGCGGCCATCGCACGGTCTGACGGCGCAGTGCTAATCCACTCGCCAAGCGCCGCGCGCGCGGTCGCGGCAAGTCCCCAAGCCTCAGATTTTGCGGCCCAATTGACGGCCTTCGTCCTGTCGGCAGCCTGTGCAGAGCCGATAACGCCGTTGAGTTTGCGAGAAATTGTCGTGGCCCCGTTCCCCCGGGAGGCAGCATTGCTTAAGGTTATGTCGGAAACCCTTTGGCGCTGACCCCTAAGGCCTCGCCAGACGAAGCTGATTGATCTGCAGACCATGACCCTCGAGACCGACACATCCGAATACATCCCGCCGTCGAAGCCGCGACGCAGCCAGGTGCTCACGCCGGTTGTCTGGGCGTGGATGGCGTCGTGCGTCGTTTGCCTTGCGCTCGGAGTCAGCGTCGCTGTGTTCGGCCCCAAGCTGTTTCCGCCCCCAGCTTCGCCTGCCGAGACGGCTGAGCCTCAACGCCCCATAGCAGCGGAAGCGTCGCCGGCTCCGGCGCCCACGACCGCACCTGCGACGCCAGCCAATCCTGAGACCCAGGCGCTTTCAGCGCGACTTGATCGTCTGGAGTATGGGCATCGCGCCCTTGCCGAAGCCGCAGCGTCTGCACTGGCGGCGGCCAACCTCTCCCAAGCCGCGGAAACGGGTCGTCCCTTCTCGGCCGAGTTGAACATGCTCGCCCGTACCTTGCCGGAGACGCGGGATCTGAGCCAACTTCGGCCTCTGGCGGAACGCGGCGCCCCGACCCGCGCCGTGTTGGCGGCGGAATTTCCTGAAATGGCGCGTCGAGCAAGCTTTGCAGCCAAAGCGCCGCCGGACGGATCGAGCCTGATCGCGAGACTGAACCACGCGCTCAGCGTTCTTTTCACCGTGCGACAGGTGAACAGACTGAAGGGCGGCGACCCGGACGCGGTGCTTGCACGGGCGGAGCGTCGGGTGAACGACGGCGATCTTGAGGGGGCGGTCAGGGAACTCGACGCCCTTCCCCCCAAAGGGCAGGCGGCGGCGAAAGATTGGGTCGACCGCGCCCGTAGCCGGGCCGAGGTTGAGCGTCAGATTTCAGGTATCCGGATTCAAGCGCTTCGCAGCCTGGCCGCCGCGGACCGGGAGGCGGGCTTATGATCCGAACGATCATCGCCCTTCTGACAATCGCCCTCGTTGCGGCCGTAGGCTTGGCCGCAGCGGGCGACGCCGGCTCGGCGAGCCTCGTCTGGCTGGGATGGCGCATCGACACCTCAGCATCCGTCGTGCTCGTCGCCGTCTCTCTTGGCGCACTGGCGGCGACCCTCTTCTGGCGGGCGGTGCTGTGGTTCCTGGCGGCGCCGGCCCGAGCGGCCCGCGCTCGCGCGGAAGCGCGGCGGCGTGAGGGCGCAGAAAGCCTGGCGCGCGGGTTTGTGGCTGTCGCCGCTGGCGCGGGCTCCGATGCGAGGCGCCTCGCCCAGAAGGCGGCCGACTATATCGACGACCAGCCCGTTCTGGTCCGGATCCTTGCCGCCACGGCCGCCGAAGCCGCCGGAGACGAAGCCGCCGCGCACGCCGCCTATTCGGCTATGCTCGGATTTCCGGAGCTGCGGCTCGCGGGGCGCCGGGGCCTGATGATGCTGGCCCAGCGAAAGGGCGATGCGGCCGACGCCGTTCGTCATGCGGAAGCCGCCTACAATCTCACCAAGACGGCGCGCTGGGCCTGGCGCGCGCTTCTGGAGGCAAGGCTTGCCGCCGGGGATTGGGACGCCGCCCTGACACTGGCCAAGGACGCCCTCGACCGGAAGATCGTTTCTCCGGTGTCGGCGGAGCGCACCCGCGCCGCACTTCTCGCCGCCTCGGCGGCGCGTCGGGAAATGTCTGCTGATCCCAAGGCGCTGGAAGAGGCGCTCGATCTGGCGAGCCAGGCGGCGAAGCTTCGTCCCGATTTCACGCCGGGTGTGTTGACCGCCGTCCGGCGTCTTGCCGCCGACGGCAGGGGATCGCGCGCCGCGCAACTGATCGAGGTGGCCTGGAAGATCAGGCCGCATCCCGGTCTTGGCATCGCCTATCGCGACTTGGTGACGTCCGAAACGCCCAGAGAACGGGCGCGGCGGTTGGCGGGGTTGGCGGATCTTGCGCCCGCTCATCATGAGAGCCGTATCCTGATGATCGAGCAGGCCCTCCTGATTGGCGACATAGCTGCGGCGCGAACCGCGGCGGAAGCGCTCGACGGCCCCGACGCCAGCGCCCGTGTGTGTGGCGTGATGGCGAGGCTCGCCCTCGCGGCGCACGAGCCCGACGAAGCCAGGGGCTGGATCGCGCGCGCCGGCGTCGCCGCCATTGAGCCGGACTGGAGCGACATTGATCCTGAGGGCCGCGTCTTCGCTTACGGATCTGCGGACTGGAGCCGACTGGT
>CAIUZX010000356.1 GCA_903903715.1 uncultured Caulobacterales bacterium | reverse complement strand
TCAAAATTGAACACCGACACAACGGCCCCGGTCTTCTACAGCAAACACGCCTTGAGATAACGTGACATAAACTGCGTCGCAGGGTCCTGAAAGCCCTCACTGGGACCGGTTGAGCCGAAGGTGAGTGCGTGACGCCCCGCAGCGCTGGGACCCGGCCTCTAGGCAAACGGCCGGATCCGATCCTAATAGTCCGCGAGGGGGCGGGTCGTGCGAGGCGCTCGCGACCGGGCCGTCTTGGGATGTGTCTCACGTTCGGCAATCTGCAGAAGGCGTGTGTAATGGCTGAGCCCAAGGGGCGGGTGCTGCTGATCGGCGCTACGGGGCTGTGCGGCGGGGCGGTCGGCGAGCGTCTGGTTCAGGACGGCTGGTCTGTGCGCGCATTCCTGCGTCCGGGTCGAAGCCGGCAGGATCTGACCTTTTCGCCCGAGGGCGCAGCCTTCGGAGGCCTGCTGAGTCAGGCCGAACTCGAAGCGGCGATGGCGGACGTCGACACCGTGCTATATTTCGCCAGCTCCAGCGTGCCGGCGACGTCGTCCAAGGATCCGACCATCGAGTTCGAGTCCAGTCTGGTCTGGCTGAACAACACGCTGCTGGCGATGAGCCGCGCGGGCGTTCGGCGGCTTTTGTTTCCCTCGTCCGGGGGCACGGTCTACGGGCCCGTCGAGACGGAGGCGACCGAGGATCAGCCCCTGGCGCCGGCGTCCGGCTACGGTCTGGGCAAGGTGCTCGCCGAGGAGACAATCCGCTTCTTTGCGCGCGCGCACGGACTGACCTACACGATCCTGCGCCTGAGCAACGTCTATGGGTCCGCGAAGCGAAGGCAATCGCCGCAGGGCGTGATCGATGTCTTCTTGGACGACGCCCTGCATGGTCGGTCTTCGCAGATCTGGGGGTCGCTCGAAATCGAGCGGGACTATCTGTTTGTGGACGACATGGCGGGCGCGGTCAGCGCTGTCCTTGACGGCGCTGCGGGCGTGAACGCCGTCTTCAATGTCGGCGCGGGGCTAACAATGGCGCTGTCGGAGGTCGTATCCCTGATCGGCGCGGTCACGGAGGGCCGTCATCGCTTCGAGCTTGATCCGACCAGGGCGCAGGGCGTGAAGCGCAGCGCCCTCGACAGTCGACGTATCTATGCTGCGACCGGCTGGACGCCGTCGCACAGCCTCGAGGACGGCATTCGGCTGACCTGGCGACGAAAGCTCGCCGAAGCGCGTCATGACTAGAGCATGAGCCGACCTAGAAGAACCGCTCGGGAATACGGATGGTGTCGCCCGGCGCAATGGTGGTGTCCGCGCTCAACGGCACTTCCCGCTCCGCCGATTCCGACGCGCGTTTGATCAACACCTTGCGCGTGTTCGCCCGGTAGGTGAAGCCGCCGGCCGTGGCGACGGCGTTGAACACGGTCAGTCCGGACGTATACGGATACTGGCCGGGCTTCGACACTTCGCCCAGAATGTAGAACGGGCGGAAGGTGAGCACTTCCAGGCTGACCTTCGGGTCCTTGAGGTAGCCGTCTTTGAGCGACTGGATGACGTGATCGTGGAAGTCCCGTAGCGTCAGACCGGCCGCCTGGACTTCTCCGGCGAGCGGAAGGCTGACCTTGCCTGACGACGACACAAAGTATTCTCCGGTCAAGGATGGCTCGCCGAATACGGTGATGCGGATCTTGTCGGCTGAGCCGAGGATGTAGTCGGCGCCCACTTCATCCGGACCGACTGGCGCTGACAGCGAAGCTGTGGCGACCGGCGCGCGCGGGGGAGCGGCTGAGACTGTCGCCGGCGTCTGCGGCGCCGGGCCAACGACGGACGAATTCACCGGCGTCTGGGGTGGAGACAGGGGTTGCATGGTCGGCGCCGAGTCGGCCTGAGACGGAGGCGGGGCGGACGCCGCCGGCGGCGGACTGGTGATGGTCGGCGGCGGCAACTGGGCCGCCATCTGCGCCACGACGGCGTCAGTCGTGTTTGCGGGCGAGGCGACCGTTTGAGTCTGGGCGAGTCCCAAACCGGAACAGGACATGGCGAGGACCGCCAGTATCGCCGCAACTCGCCGTTCGAACTTCCGTTGCATCGCTGAAAACCTCATCGCACTCGAACAGGGGCGTCTCGTGAACTCTACAATTCTCGTGCCACTATAGTGCGACGAATTGTAGGCGATTACATGGCGTCCCGCCATTGCGGACGTGTGCTCAGAAATCGCCTGTCGACGCCGTGGAGGCGAACCGCCGTAAGGACGCCGGACGCGTAGGCCCCCGTGTCAACGCCGATGCGCCATGGACCCGAGAACGGCTCCTCCGCCGGCGTGTGACCATGAACAACGACCTTGTCGCAGGGTCTCTCCGCCTCCAGGAACGGCCTTCTGATCCACATCATGTCGTGAACGGTTTGATCCTTCAATGCAACATTCGGGCGAACGCCCGCGTGGACAAAGAGGTAGTCGCCGATGGTGACGTAGGCGCTCAAGCTGAAAACGAAGGCGACATGGCGTTGCGGCATGTTCTCGATGAGTTGCGCACGCACGCTGGCCCAGGCGTCGCTCTCCGACGGCGCGGGGGCTCGCACGCCATAGGCGGCGAGCGTCTGGGCGCCGCCGTGCTCGACCCAGTTCGGACCGAATTCCGGGTCTTCAAGAAAGCGCAGAAGGGCGTCCTCGTGATTGCCCTTGAGCGCCGTGACCTCGAACACGGTTGAAAGGTCCAGAATCCGGTCGATGACGGAGCGGGAGTCTGGGCCCCGGTCGATATAGTCTCCGAGAAAGATCAGCTTCGGTTTGGGCGCGTTCTCGATGGACTCGAAGTCACGAATGATCTGCGGGATCAGATTGTCCAGCAGATCGATCCGGCCATGCACGTCGCCGATCGCATAGACAAGGTCGTCCTGGGTGGAGGACGCCTCGGCCTTCGATCTTGATTTCGACGCGCGCCAGAGCCGGAAGATCACTCTCATACATCCCGATGACCGGGCCCTGCGCCGATGGAGCAGATAGCCGTTCGAGACACGTCTATAGCCTGTCCATGCCGTAACGCACCAGTCCGCACGCACCACGAAGGAGGCTCGCTCAGCGCGGGCTCGCCTTTCGCGGGTATGGCGGCTTTGGGATCAGCGCGCAGCGATGCGGGTTGTTTCGATCTGGTCCGGGCTTGCGGTCCAGGCCCAGCGGGGCGCCGTCGAAGCCGAGGCGGGCGCGATCTCGCGCTTGATGAAGGTGTAGTCGGTGTTCGTCCAGCGCGCGACATAGGGGGACAGGTTGTCGAGCACATAATCGCCGTCCGTGGTCCGAACCAGCAGCACGGCGTGGATCACGCCGCCGGGCGTTCTGACGACAGCGGGCGAAAGGGCTCCCGCAGGGAGTCCCGCCTTCGTCAGCGCCTCGCGCTTGGCGCGCACATATCCCACACAATCGAGGCGCCGACCGTCGCGGTCGAAGCGCCGACCGTTCTCTCTCTGGTTCGCCAGGTCAAGAGCGCGCCAAAGGGGGGCGCCCGCCGCGAGGGTCTCGCGCTGTTCGACGAAGCCGGCCTGCGCCTGCTCTTCCGGAAAGAAGACCGCGGACCAGTTGACCGCCATCGTCGCGCCCCGTCCGCCATAGAAGACGTCAGGTGACGGGGCGGGACCCCGAACCTCGACGAAACGCGGCGCGTTGTCGGGCCTGTAGGACTCCGCATGCGCGCTGCCGACGGCGAACATGCCAGTTGCAATGACAATCATTGCAGTATCTCTTAGACGTTTGAAGAACAATCCGACCACCGGCCACACCCGATTTCGTTGTTACTCGAAACAATTTGGTCGCTCAGTATTAAATTCGGTATATGAAGTATTGTTAAGTGGGCATTTCCCATCAATTCGAAATTGAGATTAATTTTCAATGTATTCGAAATTCTTATGATTATTGCCGGATTTACTATGTGCTGAAGTGACCATTTTGGGCGCGAGAGTTATCTATCTTGTAGCGTCGCTCCGTACGTCGACCCGGCGATCGCGCTGGCGTCAATGTCTTGCCGCGTCGAGGCTGAAGCCCCTTTTCAGGTGGTCGTGAATTGAGATGAGCGGAAGCCGTGTATTGACGTTTATGATTAATGTAAATTCATCCAATATTGACATATTGTGAAATATATATACAATATAAGTCGTTGTTTCATTTTGGGGCGACTGTTTTTGAGTGTGCGGAAGCACTGGATGGGCATGGGAACTCTAAGCATGCAGCTTGCGCCACGGATCCGCACGCAAAACGGTTTCAAGAAGACGCGCGCCCGCGCTCCGCTCCGGCTGGGGTTCGCCGGCGGTGGGACAGATCTGTCTCCGTTCTGTGATGATTTTGGCGGCGCCGTCCTGAATGCGACGATTGACCGTTACGCCTTCGCGTCCATCCTGCCGCGTGATGACGGCAAGGTCATGTTCGCCGCCGACGATCTGGGCGTGGTCGAGACCTATGAACCCGGGGGCGCATCCCACCGCGAACTGCTGCTTCACGCCGGCGTCTATGAGCGGATGATGCGCGAGTTCAATGGCGGCCAGCTTCTGCCCGTGACGGTCAAGACTACCATCGACGCCCCTGCAGGCTCAGGCCTGGGCTCGTCGTCGGCTCTGGTCGTGGCGCTTGTCGACGGATTTCGCGCGATCCTCGACGCCCCGATCAGCAAGTACGAAGTCGCGCAGCTCGCCTTCTCGATCGAGCGGGAGGATCTGGCCCTCGCTGGGGGGCGTCAGGATCAGTACGCCGCCGCCTTCGGAGGGGTGAACTACATCGAGTTCCTGCCCAGGAATCTCGTCATCGTGAATCCCTTGCGCGTGGCGGATGCGGTGATCAATGAGCTGGAGAGTTCGCTCGTCGTGTGCTTTTCAGGTCGGTCTCGCAAGTCGGCGGACATCATCGATCAGCAGACATCCGGGCTTCGTTCCCACGATAGTCGGACGATCGATGCGATGCACAAGCTGAAATCCGACGCCTTCGACATGAAGCGAGCGCTGTTGCAGGGGGATATCGATCTCATGGCTGAGATCCTGAACAGCTCGTGGAGGAGCAAGAAGGAAACGGCCAAGGGCGTTTCGACGGACCTGCTCA
This sequence comes from uncultured Caulobacterales bacterium, assembly GCA_903903715.1. GTDB lineage: Bacteria > Pseudomonadota > Alphaproteobacteria > Caulobacterales > Caulobacteraceae > CAIMFV01. Next base: position 1,729 of record CAIUZX010000356.1, on the reverse strand, counting down.
ACCACTTCTTTGATGTGGCCTTGGCCAACGGCGCCCTCGGCGGCAAGGTGTCGGGCGCGGGCGGCGGCGGCTTTATCTTCTTTCTGGTGCACCCCGAGAACCGGTATCGTCTGATTGCGGCGCTCAACGACGCCGGGGGCATGGCGACGCCTGCGAAATTGACCGACCGGGGTTGTGAAACGTGGCTCTACTGAAGACGTCTGAGGCGCACGCGGACCGATCGCCGATCCGTCAGGCGGTGATCCTTTGCGGCGGACTGGGCAGTCGACTCGGAGACCTGACGCAGGACACCCCCAAGCCGCTCTTGCCTGTCGACGGCGCACCCTTTCTCGAGCTGCTGATCCGCGAGATCACCCGTTTCGGGGTGACGCGCTTCCTGCTGCTGGCGGCGTTTCAGTCGGACAAGATCGAAGCCTTCGCTGCGGAACTGCCGGCGCGTCTTGGGCGGGACGTCACCGTCGAGGTTGCGATCGAGCCCGACCGGGCGGGAACGGCAGGGGCGCTGTTCCATGCGCGCGAACGGCTGGAGGACCGCTTCTTCCTGTTCAACGGCGATTCTCTCCTTGCGACAGACCTTCTGGCGCTAGAAGCGCGTCTGGCGGCGGACGGCGCAGTCGGGGCTCTGGCCCTTCGCCCCGTGGACGCCCTCGGACGATACGGTGTGGTGACGCTTGATGGCCAGCGCGTGACGGCGTTCGGGGTCTCCGGAGATCCGGCGGCGGCCGGACTGATCAACGGCGGCGTGTACGCCTTCTCCCGGGCTGTGGTCGCCCGGCTGCCGCCCAGGGGAGCGCTGGAGTCAGACGTGCTGCCGCACTTGGCGGAAGAGGGCGCGCTGCGCGGCCTTGTCTGTGACGGCTTCTTCCTCGATATCGGCGTGCCGGAGGATTACGCCCGCGCTCAGACGGACATTCCAGCCTTTTTTAGGAGGCCCGCGCTGTTCCTCGACCGGGATGGCGTTCTCAATGAAGAGCTGGGTTATGTCGGCACCATCGACCGCTTCCACTGGATCGAGGGCGCGCGGGAGGCGGTGAAGCTCGCCAATGATCGCGGCTGGTACGTCTTCATCGTGACCAATCAGTCGGGTGTCGGGCGGGGTCTTTATGGCCTCGAGGATGTTCGCGTCCTGCATGCCCACATTGATGCGGAGTTGCGGGATGTCGGCGCGCATATCGATGATCTGCGCTACTGTCCTCATCATCCCGATTTGGGGCGGGGAGACTTCCGGCGAGACTGCGCCTGGCGTAAGCCGTCGCCCGGCATGCTGCTCGATCTGATGCGGGTGTGGCCGGTCGACCGGGATAGAAGCGTGTTGATCGGAGACAAGACGAGCGATCTCGAGGCCGCGGAGCGGGCAGACGTCCGGTGGATACGATTCGTCGGCGGAAGATTGGACGCCGTGGTGGCGAATCTCCTCGATGAAAATCACACATAGTGGGCGGCGAATGGCGACCCCGCCATGGGCTCGGTGATCACGGCCGCTTTGATTGAGTGTCCGCCGAGCTCAGGAATGCAACACTCTGCGCAATTTTGATCTGTCGGCGTCATATTCGATCCGCCACTTTGTCTTTTTATGTAAAAATTGCTAACAAAGCAGTTAATAAGGCGCTTCTGTCCTGCTGAGCGGATCGGTAAAGCGTGGGTGCGTGGCGGGACTTGAGTCGTTGCGCCGATAAGGAGTTTTGATTTATGGCCGCCGCCGCATCGGGAATAGCATCGCTCAAGGCAG
>CAIUZX010000355.1 GCA_903903715.1 uncultured Caulobacterales bacterium | reverse complement strand
TGCTCAGCCTCGCACCGGAAGAGTAACGCAAGGCGGCGCGCCACGTCAGGTTGACGATCTCCCCGAAGGTCGTTCGCGCTGGCGCATTCGCGTGTCTGGCGGCCCGGAAGGGACTCGAACCCCTGACCTCCGGTTTAGGAAACCGCTGCTCTATCCTGCTGAGCTACCGGGCCGCATGCTTGAGGAGCGGGGTTTTCGCTTAATCCGCCGGTCTCGGCAAGCGGTGACGGCGGGATGCGAAATTAGGCGTTCCGCTCGCGCGATCTCGGGTCTAAGTCTTGCGCCTCTACAAGGCTCAAGGCCGACGATGCGGGAGACGGGATTTTGATGCGCGAGGTCATGCATTTCATCGACGGTCGGGCGGTCGCCGGAACGTCGGGCCGGTTCAGCGACGTGTTCAATCCCAACACGGGCGATGTGCAGGCGAAGGTGGCTCTGGCCACGGCGGCGGAGGTGGATCTGGCGGTCCAGTCGGCGGCGCGGGCGCAAGTGGGCTGGGCGGCCACGAACCCCCAGCGCCGGGCGCGGGTGATGTTCGAGTTCAAGCGCCTGATCGAGGCGAACATGAACGACCTCGCGGAACTTCTGTCCTCCGAGCACGGCAAGGTCGTCGCCGACTCCAAGGGCGACATCCAGCGCGGCCTTGAGGTGATCGAGTTCGCCTGCGGCATCCCGCACGCTTTGAAGGGCGAGTACACCGAGGGCGCGGGCCCGGGCATCGACGTCTATTCCATGCGCCAGCCGATCGGCGTGGGGGCGGGGATCACGCCGTTCAACTTCCCGGCGATGATCCCGATGTGGATGTTCGGCGTCGCCATCGCCTGCGGCAACGCCTTTGTGCTCAAACCCTCGGAGCGGGACCCGTCCGTGCCGGTGCGCCTCGCCGAACTGATGATGGAGGCGGGGGCCCCTGCGGGCGTTCTGAACGTCGTGCACGGGGACAAGACCGCTGTCGACGCGCTGCTGGACCATCCGGTTGTGCGGGGGATCAGCTTTGTCGGCTCGTCCGACATCGCCAACTACGTCTACGCGCGCGGCGCCCAGAACGGTAAGCGCGTGCAGGCCATGGGCGGCGCCAAGAACCACGGGATCGTGCTGCCGGACGCCGATCTCGACCAGACGGTCAAGGATCTGGCGGGCGCCGCCTTCGGCTCGGCGGGAGAGCGCTGCATGGCGCTGCCGGTGGTCGTGCCGGTGGGCGAGAAGACAGCGGTTGAGTTGCGGGAACGCATGATCGCCGAGATCGAGACCTTGAAGGTCGGCGTGTCCAACGACGCCGCCGCGCACTATGGCCCGGTCGTGTCCGCCGCGCACCGCGACCGCATCTCTGGCTATATCCAGACCGGCGTCGATGAGGGCGCAGAGCTCGTGGTCGACGGTCGCGGCTTTGCGCTGCAGGGCTATGAGAAGGGCTTTTTCATCGGGCCCAGCCTGTTCGACCATGTGAAGCCCGGCATGAAATCCTACCAGGACGAGATCTTCGGCCCCGTGCTGCAGATGGTGCGCGCGGAGAGCTTCGAGGAGGCGCTGACCCTGCCGTCACAGCACCAGTACGGCAACGGCGTCGCCATCTTCACCCGCAACGGCCGGGCGGCGCGGGAGTTTGCGTCGCGGGTCGAGGTCGGCATGGTGGGCGTCAACGTGCCGATCCCCGTGCCGGTCGCCTACCACACCTTCGGCGGCTGGAAGCGCTCGGCCTTTGGCGACACCAACCAGCACGGCATGGAGGGGGTGAAGTTCTGGACGCGGGTCAAGACCGTCACCGCCCGCTGGCCGGATGGCGACGGAACGGGCGACAGCGCCTTCGTCATCCCGACCATGCGCTGATCGGGAGCGCGAGCGGCATGGATTTCACGCTGAACGCAGATCGCCAGGCGATCCAGGACCTCGCCAGAAGCTTCGCGGCGGCCGAGCTTGCGCCCCACTCGGCGCGCTGGGACGAGGAGAAGTCCTTCCCCGTAGAGGTGATGCGCCAGGCCGCTGGGCTCGGCTTTGCGGGGATCTATGTGTCGGACGAGGTGGGGGGCTCTGGACTTGGACGCCTCGACGCGGCCCTGATCTTCGAGGCGTTGAGCGAAGGTGACGTGTCCACCGCCGCCTTCATGTCCATCCACAACATGGCGAGTTGGATGATCGACCGCTTCGGCTCGGACGCGCTGCGGCGCAAGTACCTGCCGCGCATGACGACGATGGAGCTGATCGCCAGCTATTGCCTGACCGAACC
>CAIUZX010000354.1 GCA_903903715.1 uncultured Caulobacterales bacterium | reverse complement strand
GCTTGATGTGGCGTTTATTACAGATCCAAAGGACTTCTCATTGACTGAGACGGCCCCAGCGGTGAGCGATCACGAAGCGGTTCTTGCCCGCGCCCGCCAGCTCATCGAACGCACTCAGTTTTCTCAAGCTGCCGAGCTTTGTCTTGAGGTGCTTGAGGCGGATCCTGACCACCGCGAGGCGCTTTACGTTCTCGCTGTCGCCTACCGATATCGCCAGGATCTTCACAAGTCGCTCGCCGCCTGCGACCGGCTGCTCGCGCTGGAGCCGACGCTTGGCCGGGCCCATCAGGAGCGCGCCCATACCTTGCGCGACCTCGGCGACCGGGCCGGCGCCTTCTCCGCCTATCAGAGCGCGGTTTCAAACAACGCCGCCCTGGTGGCGAGCTGGGGCATGCTGGCGGACCTTCATCAGGCGATGGGCAACTCAGCCGCCGCCGAATTCGCCCGCGACCAACACGACTATCTGCGCGCCTTGCCCCCGCAGTTGCTCAGCGTCGCCAACCTGATCAAGGAAGGCCGCTATCTGAAGGCCGAGACCCTGTGCCGCGAATTCCTTCAGCGAAACGGCCACCACGTCGAGGGCATGCGGTTTCTCGCCGAGATCGGCAAAACCTTCAACGCCTATGACGAGGCCGAGTTCCTGCTGGAGTCCGCCCTGGTGATCGAGCCGGACAACACCAGCGCCCGCGTCGATTTCGTCGACATCCTGCACAAGCGCCAGAAGTTCGAGAAGGCTCTGGAGCAGGCGGACATCCTGTGCACGCAGGCGCCCAACATTCCCCAGTTCGAGCTGATCAGCGCGAACGAGAACCTCGCCGTCGGCAATTTCGACAAGGCCGTCAGCGCCTATCGGGCGCTGGCCAAGGAGACCCCAAACAACCCGTCCATCCACCTCACCCTCGGCCACGCCCTGAAGACCATCGGTCAGCAGGCGGACGCAGTCGCCGCCTACATCCGCGCCTATCAGACCCGCGCCGACTTCGGGGACGCCTACTGGAGTCTCGCCAACCTCAAGACCTACCGCTTCACCGACGAGCAGATCGAGACCATGCGGCGGCTGGAGGCGGCGCCGACCACGCAGCTCGTGGACCGCTATCACCTGTGTTTCGCCCTCGGCAAAGCGCTGGAGGACGCAGGCGAATATGCTGAGGCCTTCGACGCCTACGAGCGCGGAAATCGTCTCAAGCGGGACGAGCTTAAGTACGACTGGCGGCGGATCCATACCGAGATCGAACTCCAGATGCAGCTGGTGACGCCGGAGTTGTTCGCGTCAAAGGCGGGCGCCGGTTGCCAAGCCGCCGACCCGATCTTCATCGTCGGCCTGCCGCGGGCGGGCTCCACCCTGCTGGAGCAGATCCTCGCCTCGCACAGTCAGGTCGAAGGCACGATGGAGCTGCCCAACATCCTCGCCCTATCGCACCGGCTGAACGGACGCCAGAGGGTGGACGAGGCGCCGGTCTATCCGGGCAATCTCCTGGAGGTTCCGGCGGACAGGTTCACCGCCTTCGGCGAGGCGTACCTGCGCGACACGAGGATCCACCGCAAGCTCGGCAAGACCTATTTCATCGACAAGATGCCGAACAATTTCAGGCACATCGGCCTGATCCACATGATCCTGCCGAACGCCAAGATCATCGATGCGCGGCGCGGCGCCATGGGTTGCTGCTTCTCCGGCTTCAAGCAACTGTTCGCCGAGGGTCAGGAATTCACCTACGGTCTTGAGGAAGTCGGGCGCTACTATCGTGACTATGTGGACCTGATGGACCACTGGGACCGCGTCCTGCCGGGCCGGGTGCTGCGCGTGCAGTACGAGGACGTGGTGGCGGATCTGGAGACGCAGGTGCGCCGGATCCTCGACTATTGCGGCTTGCCGTTCGAGCCCGCTTGCGTTGAGTTCCACGCCACCGAGCGCGCGGTGCGGACGGCGAGCTCCGAACAGGTGCGTCAGCCGATCTTCCGCTCCGGCCTCGACCAGTGGGAGCATTTCGACCCTTACCTCGATCCCCTGCGCGAGGCGCTGGGGCCAGAGCTTTCACAATCTGCCGCTTCATCATGACGAGGACCGCCCCATGACCGCCACGAGCGTTTCGACGCCGGCCTCTTCGTCCTCCGTGGCGCTGCGCTGGTACGTGCTGATCATCATGATGATCAGCTATGCGATCAACATCGCCGACCGCTATGTGGTGACGACGGTGATGGAGCAGATGCGCCTCGACCTGCACCTGAATGACGGCCAGATCGCCTTCCTGACCGGCGTGCCGCTCGCGCTGTTCTACTGCACCCTCGGCATTCCGATCTCGTGGCTGGCGGACATCTCCAACCGGCGCAACATTCTGGCGGCGGCGATCATCGCCTGGTCGGCCATGACCACCCTGTGCGGCCTGTCGCAGACCTACATGCAGTTCCTGCTGGCGCGGATCGGCGTGGGCGTGGGCGAAGCGGGCGGCACGCCCCCCGCCAACTCCATCGTCGCGGATTACTTCCCCGCCGGGCGCCGCGCCATGGCCATGACCATCTTCGCCCTGGGCGCCCCCGTCGGCGCGTTCCTGGGCGCCAATGCGGCCGGTTATGTGGCGGCGAAGTACGGCTGGCATTCGGCGTTTCTGATGCTGGGCATCCCGGGCGCCCTGCTCGGCGTCCTGATCTTCCTCACCATCAAGGAACCTACGCGCGGACGGCTGGACATTGTCGATCCATCGGCCAAGCCGACCTTCCTCCACTCCATGGCCTTCATGTTCAAACAGAAGGCGGCGATCCACGTGATCATGGGCGGCGGCGTCTCGGCCCTGTGGGGTTGGGGCCTGATGTGGTTCACCCCCACCTTCCTGCAGCGCGCCTATCATTTGGGCGTCGATCAAGCGGCCAATGTGGTCGGTCCGATCCACCTGGTGGCCGGTACAGCCGCCTCGCTGGTCACCGCCTGGCTGTTGTCGCTGAAGACCTTCACCGATCCGCGCAAGGTGGTCTGGCTGCTGGCGGGGGGCGTTGGCCTCACCACCATTCCGTCCTTCCTCGCCTACTACACCCATGACCTGAGCCAGGCGACGCTGCTGCTGTGGATCTTCATCCCGGCCATCTACTTCTACATCGGCCCGGCCATGGCGCTGTTGCAGAACCTCGCGCCGCCGAAGATGCGGGCGACCTTCATCGCCGTGTCACTTCTGGTGGCCAATGTCCTCAACCTGATCGTCGCGCCGCAGTCGGTCGGCTGGATGAGCGACTATTTCGCGGGCCCCAAGGGCGCGGATGCGGAGTCCCTGCGCCTCGCCCTGATGATCCTCGCCCCCACCGGTTTCTGGGCGGCGTGGCACTACTGGGCGGCGGGCAAGACCATCGTCGAGGAACAGAAGACCGCCATCGGCTATATCTGATCCCTCCCCTTTTCGCGTTACGACCCTATCTGGAGCACGCCCCTTGCAGTCCCTGAAGTCCTATATCGACGGCGCGTGGACCTCGCCGAAGTCGAGCCAGATCCGCCTGCCCGTCATCAATCCCGCGACCGAACAGGCGGTCGCCGAGGTCGAGATGTGCGGCGCGGACGATGTCGATCTGGCGGTCGCCGCCGCACGGCGGGCGTTTGACAGCTTCGGCTTCACCGACCTTTCGACCCGCATCGCGCTGATGAATCGCCTGATCGCGATCTTCGAGCGGCGGTATGACGAGATGGTCACGGCGATCTCGACGGAGATGGGCGCGCCCTACAATCTGTCGAAGAACTCGCAGGCCGCCTGTGGCCCGGGCCACTTCCGCGCGGCGGTGGAGGCGGCGGAGCGGCTTCACTGGGAGACGAAGATCAGCGGCGGCGGCGCTCAGCTTGTGATGGAGCCGATCGGCGTCGCGGCGCTGATCACCCCCTGGAACTGGCCGGTGAACCAACTCGCCGC
>CAIUZX010000353.1 GCA_903903715.1 uncultured Caulobacterales bacterium | reverse complement strand
GGTCATGGATGGTTGCTCCTTTGCAAGGGCAGGAATTGCGAAAGCCCCCGCCGCCAACAGAACGGTGAGGGCGCCGACGAGCATCGGACGCTGGGAATTATCGGAACGCCCCTTGATCATGTCCGCACCTGTTCTTTCGGATAAGTCGTTCGTCCCCCAACCTAGCCGGAGGCGCTCAAGCGCATCTCGGCCTCGATTGCTGAATTCGGCAAAGATTGCTCAAAAATGCCCGGCGACAGGGGTGATCTAGATGGCGTCTTCACGTTCCTCGAAGATCGGCGACCTATGCCATTTTCGCGTCAAGTGTTAACTCATGTCGAGATCGAAGGCCGTAGGTCTCCACGCGAGGTGGCCAGTGGCGGTCATCGCTGGAAATCTGGGGTGAGGCGAACCTGAGATGTCGGACGTCACCACCCAAACAGGACCTGCCGATCACTCCAATACGCCTGCGGCCGTCCTGGCGCGCGAGGTCAACCGCAGCTGGCGCTATGGCAGGATCGCGGAAAGCCGGACCGGTTTTTCCGCAAGGTTGACGGAAAAGTTTCAGCCCGAGACCGCTGAAATCTCCCGGCGCGCTTGTGAGTCGACGCATGTGGTGTCGGTATGGCTGAGCGGTTCGACGTTTTCGGAGTTGCACCTCGATGGAAAGCAACGCTTTGCGCGGACGCGCGAAGGCGGAAGCTTTCAACTTGCCCGCGCCGGCGAGTCACTGCGCGCCGTTCTGTCGAAGGCGTCGGGCAGATGCCTTGATCTCTACCTGCCGACCAGCCTGATCCAGTCCACGCTTGAATACGAATTCGGCGGCGCTCCACCCGATTTTGAGCTCCAACCCTTAGGCGTTGAGCAGGACGCGGACATTTACCGCCTCGCTCGAGCTGTGGCGGGAGAGATCGAATGCCATCAAGTCGGGGGCGCAGCGGCCCTTGATAGCGCGGCGCTCGGGCTGACATCCTTGTTGATCCGCAAATGGTCGAATCTGGCGCCAAGGCATTCACCGGGGAAGTCCACGCTTTCGCCCACCCAGCTCCGTCGTGCGATCGCCTATCTCGATGACAATTTGACCCTGGACATTTCCTTGTCGGATCTCGCAGACGCGGTCGGGTTGTCCACTTTTCATTTTGCACGCGCGTTCAAGAGCGCGACCGGCATGCCGCCTTATCGCTATTTGCTGGCGCTCCGGATTGCGCGCGCCAAGGACTTGCTGGCGAAGAGCGCCCTAGCGATCTCAGACGTCGCCGCAGCCGTCGGCTACGAAGACCAAAGCCAGCTCGCACGCCGCTTCCGCAAGGACGTCGGACTGACCCCGTCGCAATACCGTACGGCGCGGCGCGGCTGACGCCGCAAGATCCTAAGATCCAACGTGGAACCGCGCCGTTCGCGTTGGACGCACGGGTTGAATTTGAACCGGCGTTGATCGATGGATAGTGATGGCCACTGACCCCCGCACGATCGAACATCTATTGGAACAGCTTTCCAGCGTTGGAGGCGTGTCGGCGCGCAAGATGTTTGGTGAATACGGCGTCTTCTGCGGGGACAAGATGGTGGCCTTGGTCTGCAAGGACGAGCTCTTCGTGAAGCCGACGGAACCGGGCCGCGCGCTCGCCAAAGAGGCGCCGTCCGCCCCGCCCTACCCAGGAGCGAAACCTTGCCTGCAGATTTCTGCGGACCAGTGGGATGACGCGGACTGGCTCTGCGAGCTGATCAAAGTGACCGCGACGGCGCTGCCAGCTCCGAAACCCAAGCGGCCTCGCAAGTCGTAACGGTCAAGGCGTTTCTCACGCGTGCGCGGCGGTCTTCGCCCTCCAGACATCCGTCCAGAGGCGTCGGAAATTGCCGCCCGCGAACTTTTCCGCGTTTTTCTCACCGTATCCCCGGCGCAGCAGTTCGCTGATCACCAGGGGGACCTGACGGTAGCTCGACAGCACCGGCTTGTAGTTTCCGTCCATGTCCGTGCCGAACGCCACGTGATCTGGACCCACGACGTCGCTCAGTTGGAAGATCCGGTCGACATAGTCGGAAAGGCGCGTGGCCCCGTATCCCGACGGCCATACACCCACCACGCCGCCCGCCGACGCCACGGCGCGCGCGACGTCTGCGGAAATGAAGCGCGGATGATCGAAGGCGGGCGTCTTCAGAACCGAATGCGAGCACATGATGGGCGCCGTAACCTGGCTCAAAACGTTGTGCACCGTCGTCTCGGCGGCGTGGGCGACATCGATAACGATCCCGAGGCGCTGCATCTCATGGACCGCCGTCACGCCAAACTTTGACAGACCGCCATGTATCGGCGGAGACGTCTGATTGTCACCAAGCTCGTTGGGCCTGTAGTGGATCAGGGTGATCGCGCGCACGCCGTCGTCGAAGGCGCGGGAGAGCCGGCTCGCGTCTTCTTCCAGAAAATCGCCGCCTTCGACGGTGAGGAACATCCCGACATCCTTGCCGGCCGTCAGCGCATCGAGGTCCTTCGGCGCCTGCAGGCGGATCATTCCGTCCCGTCTTGCGATCGCCTTCAGGTTGGCGACTTGCTTTTGGTAGGCGGCGAAGGCCTCGCCCGGCCCAAAGGGTCTCACCACAGAAATCCCGGTCGGCGTCACCCCAAGAACCGGCGCATCCGAGACAGCCGCGAAGCTGGCGACGCTGACCAGTCCTTCCTTCAGGTCCGCCGCCGCCTGATCTTCAAACGCACCATCCGCATGATCCGATACGCCGCCTTCCGCGGAGGTTTCAGTCCTTCTGGCGAAGGTCCGACCAGGGTGGGCGTGAAGATCCGCAGCCTGAACGCGCCTCAGCAACGTCTTGGCGCGCGTTACAAACTCGGGATCCGGAGAAAACCCCAGATGATCGGTCTCGGGCGCGTCCGCGCGAGCAAATGTCGAAGCGCCTGAAAACGGCGCTATCAGCGAGGCCGCAAGGAAGGACCGTCTGTACATGCGCAACCTCGAAGGAGCGGATCTTGCGCCCGTTATACCCCGATCTTCGCCAGACCGCGCCACGGCAATTGCGCCGCTGCGGGATGGCAGGCTAGGCTGAGCCAAGATCGATCGATGCGGGTCGACAACGCGCTGGTCAGGCGCGGACATACCGGGGGACGAAACAATCATGGGCTGGATCGAAGAGCCGGCGAGGCGCGTCGACGTCGTGCACGAGACCGACGTTCTGGTCGTGGGCTCAGGGCCCGGAGGTCTGGCGGCGGCTCTGGCGAGCGCGCGGGCCGGGGTGAAGACCACGCTCCTGGAACGGTACGGCTGCTTCGGCGGCAATATCACCCAGGTCGGCGTCGAAGGTTTCGCCTGGTATCGGCATGCGCAAACCGTCGACTCTGAAGGAATCGGCCGGGAGTTTGAAGAGCGCGCGAAGACCGCTGGGGTCGCTGCGCCGGAGCCGCAGTCCGTCAGTCACGCCCTCGACGCCGACGGCTTCAAGTGCGTGGCGGATGATCTCGTCGAAGAGGCGGGTGTCCATCCCATGCTGCACCGGATGTTCGTCGCGCCGATCATGAAGGACGGCGCCATTGCTGGCGTCATCGTCGAGAGCAAGGCGGGGCGTGAGGCCATACTCGCCAAGCGGGTGGTGGATGCGACCGGCGATGCTGACGTCGCCCACCGCTGCGGCGCGCCGACCCACAAGACGGCCGCGGCGGAAATGATGGCCGTCTCGGTGATGTTTTCGATGTGCGGCGTCGACAAGGGCCGCTTCATCGACGCCGTTAAGGCGGACCCCCAGACCTACAAGGACTGGGCGGGCAATGGCGAATGGGATATCGAGACTTCCGGCAAGGAGGATGAGCTCTTCTCACCCTTCCTGCGCAAGCCCTTCAAGAAGGCGCTCGAGGCGGGCTTGCTGCCGAAGACCCTCTCCACCATCGCCGGCACCTGGGGCGGGATAAGTGATCAGGGTGACCTCACCTATCTCAACCTCGTCCATCTCTATCTTGATGGGACGG
>CAIUZX010000352.1 GCA_903903715.1 uncultured Caulobacterales bacterium | reverse complement strand
TGGGCGTGCAGTACCCGATCATCCAGGCGCCGATGGGCTGGATCGCTCGGTCACAACTCGCCTCCGCCGTATGTGAAGCGGGCGGACTTGGGGTTATCGAGACCTCGTCCGGCGACCTCGACGCCGTGCGGCAGGAGATCAAAACCTTACGCACCCTGACCGACAAGCCTTTCGGCGTGAACATCGCCCAGGCCTTCGTCAGGGATCCGGATATCGTCAGCTTTGTCGTCGATCAGGGTGTGAAGTTCGTCACGACTTCTGCAGGCGATCCAAGGCGTTATTGCGAGCAATTGAAATCTGCGGGGCTGACCGTCTTCCACGTCGTGCCCTCGCTGGACGCGGCCATGAAGGCGCTGGCGGCGGGTGTGGACGGACTGGTGGTGGAAGGCGGCGAAGGCGGCGGCTTCAAGAACCCCAAGGACGTTGCGACCATGGTTCTGTTGCCACTCATCTGCTCGAAGACGGGCGTGCCGGTCGTGGCGGCGGGCGGGATCGTCGACGGACGGTCGATGGCGGCGGCGTTCGCGCTGGGGGCGGAAGCCGTGCAAATGGGCACGCGCATGGTCTCAGCGGCGGAGTCTCCGGTCCACCAGAACTGGAAGGACGCTATCGTCAATGCGCGCGAGACCGACACGGTCTTTTTGAATCGCTTCGGCCCCGGCCCCGCCCTGCGCGCCCTGCGGACCGAGAAGACCGGTCAGTTTGAAAAGTCGCCGCCGGAGAACATCATGGCCGAGTTCGGCCGCATCAAAGACCTCTATTTCGGCGGCGACCTCGAAGGCTCGATCGCCCTCACAGGCCAAGTCGCGGGCCGGATCGAAGCGGTCAAGCCGGTGGCGCAGATCATCGCCGAGACCATCGCCGAGTTCGAGGCGGTGACCGCCGATCTGGGCCGCAGGTATGGCGTCGAGACGCGGGCGGCGGAATAGAAGCCGCCCGCATCTTAACGGTCAGCGGGTGACCCAACCGCCATCGATCACGAGTTCCGTGCCCGTGACATAGGACGACATCTCGGACGCGAGATAGAGCACGCCATCGGCGATCTCCCTCGGCGCGCCGGGCCGTGCGATGGGGGAAGCCATGGCGGTCAGGGCGTCGAGATCAATGCGGTTCGCGCCCGGCTGGCTCGCCACTGGGACCGAGTCGCTGATCGTGTCCCAGATCGGCGTGTCGATGATGCCTGGGTGCACGGAGTTGCAGCGAATACCGTCCCCCGCTGCCGCGCACTCCAGCGCGACCGACTTGGTGAACAAGCGAACGGCCCCCTTGGTGGCGCAATAGCCGCTCATCCCCGCGGCGCCCTTCAGGCCCGCGACGGATGAGATATTGATGATCGAACCCTTGCCGCCGCCGTCCCGCATCAGGGGCAGGCTGTGCTTTACACCCAGAAACACGCCCTCGACATTGATGGACTGCTGCTTACGCCAGAGCTCCAGCGTCATTTCCGTGACCAGCCCGCCGACGCCGATGCCGGCGTTGTTCACGAGGATGTCCAGACGACCGTGGAGTTTGCGAACCTCGGCGACGACACCGATCCATTCGTCCTCTGAGGACACATCGTGTTTCAGGAAAGACGCCTTTCCGCCTGCGGCCACGATGCCCGCCACGACCGTCTCGCCGGCCTTGACCTGAACGTCCGTCACCACGACGGTCGCGCCCTCCTGAGCAAGTCTCTCGGCGCTGGCCTTGCCGATCCCGCTTGCGCCCCCGGTCACCAGCGCGACCTTGCCGTTCACCAATCCCATAACGTCGTCTCCGCCCATTCTCGTTCGACCTCGCTTCGGCCTTGCCCCACGTTCCCACGCGCGCGAGATCGGTTCAACATGAGAGGGCCTGAGATTCGCTCACCGGAGACCGCACGAACATGTCTGAGCAGGACTCCGTCTCCGATGTGATGGCCTCCGGCGACTGGCCGCGGGCGGAAGCTCTGGCGCGGTCTCTCACCCGAACAGAGCCGAAACTGGTCGACGGCTGGCGCTGGCTGGGCGTCGCGCTTCAGGCGCAGGGGCGGTCCGTCGAGGCCTTCGACGCCTTTGAAGCCGCCTTGCGCCTTGTGCCGGAAGACGACGGCGTCGCCGCAGCCCTGGCGCAGACGGCGGTACGGCTCGGGATGCGGGACGCAGCTCTAGCGCTCACAGTGCACGTCGCCGAACGCAGCCCCCACGACCCGGCGGCCACCGTGGCGCTCGGCGATGTTCTATTGTCGATGGACCGGACCAACGATGCGCGCGACGTGATCTCGGACGCACTGGAGAGCCACCCTGGCAATCTCGACCTCGTGCACGCTGCTGGACGGGTCTGCCGGGCGATGGGACGCCTGGACGACGCCGTCACCTTGTTTGAGGCCGTACGCGCCGAGCGCTCCAAGGATGCTCGGCTTCTTTATGACCTCGCCTGGACGCAGGCGGACGCTGGCGCGCTAGACGCGTCTCTGGCGACTTGCGACGCCTCCCTGGCGGCGGGCGGAGATCCGGAGACCGCCGCTGCGGTCCGCTTCCTGAAGTCGACGGTGCTGCTGGCCCAAGGGCGACTGGACGAAGGCTGGCGAGACTACGCCGCACGGAACGATCCTGACCTGCCCGCCGCCCCGGCCTTTGAGGTTCCAGGTGTTCGTTGGGACGGCATGAGCGACCTGACCGACGCTCATCTTGTCTGCATCGCCGAGCAGGGCCTAGGGGACGAGATCGCGTTTCTAGGCCTGATCAGCGACCTGTTGTCCGCCGTCGGCCCCCAAGGAACCCTGACGCTGAGCGCAGACCACCGCCTCAGCGGACTGATCCAGCGCCGCTGGCCCACGGTCGGTCTGGTCGCGACGGAGACGCAAGCCCTGAACGGGCGGCGGGTGCGCAGGCTTTCTGATCCGCTCGCGAGCGACAGCCTATGGGCGCCCATCGGGGACTTCTTGCATCGGTTCCGGTCCGACATTGGCAGCTTCGAAAAGACGCCGCCCTATCTGACGCCGGACCCGGCCGGGGTCGAGACGTGGCGGCAGTGGCTTGCAACGCTTCCCCCCGGTCCGAGGATCGGTCTGACCTGGCGGAGCGGACGGATGCTCGACGGCCGCAGCCGCAACTTTGCGGAGCTCGCGGACTGGCGTCCGGTCATGACCGTGCGGGCCGACGCCTGCTTCATCGCCCTGCAATACGGGCAGACGGAGGACGAGATCGCCGAGCTGGTCTCAGGAACCGGCGCAAAGCTGCACACGCCGCCGGGACTAGACCTCTTCAACGATCTGGACGGACTGTCGGCGTTGACGGCGGCGCTGGACCTGACCGTCGGCTTCTCTAACGCGACGACAAACCTTGCAGGCGCAGTGGGCGCCCAGCTTTGGCTGATCACACCGCCTGCGCCCTGGACCGCGCTCGACGCCCCGAACTATCCCTGGTATCCGCAGGCGAGGCGCTTCACCGCCGACGGCTACGCCGACTGGAGCCGCGTCATGGGCGAGGTCGCCACTGCGCTCGCGACGCTAGACGGCTAGCGCTCCTGCAACGTCGGCCAGCCATTCGCCAAGGACCTTCCAGGTCGGCGGCCCGTCCGGGGCGTGTCCCAGCTTCACGATCACGGCGCGGCGAGACGGAATGATCAGGATCACTTGTCCCGCATGGCCTTGGGCCGAGAACGCATCGAGCGGACCTCGACCGCGCAGCAAGGAGGGCTTGGGCTCAAGGGTCTTTGTCTCCAGCCAGAAGCCTGCGCCGTAGAGGGGAGAAACCGTCGGCGTTCGCGCGAAAGCCACCCAACCTTCCGGCAGGATCCGGCGGCCTGCAACCATGCCGTCATTGCGATAGAGCTCACCGAAACGGGCGAAGTCGCGAGCCGAAGCATAGACCAACGACCCGCCGATGAAGGTCCCTGCAGCGTCGAACTCCGCCAAAGCAGTTGTCATGCCCAGAGGTCCAAAGAGCTCGCGCTGCATCCAGCTCGCCATGGCCTGTCGCTTTTCAGTGGGCGCCTTCAGCCCCGGAAACAGGTGATGCGCCAACTCGGCGGCGGCGAGCTGGAAGGATCCGGTGGAGTAGTTGAACCGGGTTCCGGGCTTCCAGCCCTGCGGCATGGCGACGGTGTAGGCCGCGCCATCGAGCCGTCCTGCGCCGTACAGCATGCGCGCCGCATCTGAGTCTTCTGGCGTATATGTGCCTTCGCGCCAGTCGAGCCCATCGGTCAGGTTCAACAAGCGGCGGAGCGTGAGCCCGGGGTCCGGCTTCGGGACCAAGGCGAGAGGTCGATCAATGTCCACCCGCCCCTGACGCACCCCGATGCCGACCAAAGCGTGGGTGATCGATTTGGCCATAGACCAGGAAATGTGCCGGACGTCGGGACCATGCTCGGCGTCGTACGCCTCGTAGGTGACCGCGCCGTCCTGCATCACCAGCAGCGCATGCGACTTGCCCATGAGCGGGATCGCCCCGGACGTCGCCCGCGTCCAGGCCAGATCTACGGCCCCGCGATTTCCCTGGAACGGCGCCGTCGGCAATGCGCTCGCCAGGGCCGCTCCCGCCGGCGCGGCAAGGAAGGTCAAAGCCCCTATAGCGAAATCCCGCCGCTTCATGTCATGCTCCACGAAAGTCCGTCTTAGACCATAGGAGCGTCATCCGGTGTCAGGCAAACGAATCTGGGCGGCATTCGCCACCGCCTCAGTTCTGATCGGCGTGTCGACGGCGACGGCGGGGTATCGATCGGTCGGCCCGTACGGCCACATCGGCGCTCAGTACATCGCCAAAGAAATGTGCTCCTGCGTGTTTGTGACCGGCCGCAAAGAGTCCGGATGCCGTCAGGAGTTCGAACCCGACATTCAGAAGTTCGATGTGCAGATCCATCGCGGCGCGACCCCCGACCGCGGTGAGGTGACCACGCGACTGGCGATCTTCGAAGGTCACGCGACTTACGACAAGGCCTACGGCTGCACGATACCGGAATGACCGACAGTGAACGTTAGATATTATTTATAAACTCCTGATAATATTTGATTTTCAATTCAACTATGAAGTGACGTCAGCGAAGCGGCCACGCGATGACTCAGGCGCATTGTCCGAAAGGGCTTCGCGCACGAAGGCCTGAAATGCGGCCACCGCCTGCTCGTGCCGAAGCGAGAGGCGTCCAGTTTGATAAATGCCTGCGTCGAGATTGATCTGCACCTGCTCGACAATCTTCACGTCTTCGGAGGTGACGGCGTCGGAGATCGCCATGGTCTCCGGTGACACCTCAACGCCTTCCGGCATCAGATAGATATAGTCGAGGCGCGTAGCCGACGGCCCGAGCGGCGCCATCCGCTCGACCATCAGCCCAACCCCATAGACATTCACCCCCAGGGTCGGCCACATCCAGGCCCACAGCCCCTCATAGACCGGATCTGGAGACCGCAACGGCGCCTCGTGCAGGGCGACCTTTTCGTCCATGGTCACTTGATAGCGCGAAGAGTCGATCTCTGCGTCGAGAGACGGATGGACCAGGGGCACATGGTAGCCTTCGAGATAGTTCTCGACATAGGCCTTCCAGTTGCAGTGCATCGTGTGATGGCGGACCGCGGCGACACGAAGGCCGCTCCAGTCCCGGCCCTGCAGACGACGTTCGAGCGGCGCGATCCACTCTGACAGAGGCGTCACGCTGTCGTCGACGGCGACAAAGATCAGCCCACGCCAGGTCTCAAGCCGCACCGGCAGCAGGCCGAATTCACGGGGATCGAAATCGTCCGAAGGCCCGAAATCTCGGGCGAGGCGAAGCCGACCATCGAGGGCGTAGGCCCAGCCATGATAACGGCAGACGAGATGCCCTTCGCATATGCCGGACGGTCCATCCGTCAGCGGCCCGGCGCGATGGCGGCATACATTGTGGAAGCCTCGGAGAGCGCCCTGCTCATCGCGCACCACCACGACGGGGTAGCCGGCGATGGTCTCCGCCACCCACTGGCGAGGCGAGGTCAACTCACTCTCATGGGCGAAATATTGCCAGCTGCGGGAGAAGATGGCCGATCGCTCCTTGGCCCATTGCACGGGATCGGCGCCATAGAGCGTGGCGGGCAAAGTGGGTGGCGCGCGCGTGGTCATGTTGGCGTCCTCTCCGCAGCGGCGATCCGGCTCGCCCGACGGCTCGCCAGAGCATAGGCGGCGCAGCCCGAAAAGACGAGGACCACGGAAGCGAAGACCAGTTTAAGCATCTCTCCGATCTGGTTGGCGGCGTCCGGGCTGGGAACGAGGGTGCAGGCGACCGCGCTGATCGTGCCGATCAGCCCCACCCAGCCGATGATCAGCGCACCACGCTTTCCGCCGGGCGCACGCCATCCCGCCTCCCCCATTTGGGTATGCTGGACGGCGATAAAGACGGCGAAGAGGAAGAGGAAGGGCAAGGTGTAGGACAGCACGCTCATGGCGACGAGAAAGTCGTAGGCGCCTTTCAGGGTGTCTCCGGCCTGGGAAAGCACGACGATCACCACGACGATGGCCATCTGCACGGCGATGGCGACCACCGGCGCGCCGGACTTGGGGTCCCTGCGGCCGAACACCGGCGGGAGAAAGGAATCGAGCCCTGCTGCGAAAGGAATGCGCGCTGCGACGCCGAACCAGGCGCTGTAGGCGCCAAGGGTCCCCAGGAAGGCGATCATGAGGGCCATCGGCGCAAAGGCGCCGAGACCGATGCGCTGCAGGCCCAAGGTCAATGCGTCCGCAAGACCGGACAGCCTGGTGGCCTCTTGAGGCGTCAGGATTGAGAGCATGCCCGCCGTGCCGAGTACATAGACGATCACCTGCAGCCCCCCGACGGTCGCGAGCACGCCGAGGATCGTCTTCAT
The DNA here is from genome assembly GCA_903903715.1 of uncultured Caulobacterales bacterium. Taxonomy (GTDB): domain Bacteria; phylum Pseudomonadota; class Alphaproteobacteria; order Caulobacterales; family Caulobacteraceae; genus CAIMFV01. The sequence goes on along the minus strand of CAIUZX010000352.1, from coordinate 5,895 downwards.
GCCGCCGCGGACGTCGTTTCGAAGGAAGGCCAGGGCCTCGCTTCCACCGACGGCGAACACCATGGTCGCCCAGAGGATGGCGGTGTTCGCATTCAGGGGCGGCCAGTAGCTCGCTGTTTCAAAGTGCGTCGCCGGCCCCTTCTGAACGGCGATGAGACCGCCGACACCGATCAGGATCGCAAAGAGGATGAGGCTCGACGCGCCCCCCAGGTTCGACAGCCATTTGCCGGCGCCAAGCCCGAGGAGATGCAAACCTCCTGCGGCTATGGAGAGCGCAAGCGCGGCGGTCATGAAGAGAAAGGGGTTATCCAGCAATGGACGGCCCAGCGGGCCAATCGCGACTGCGAACAGATTGACCATGAAATAGAGCATGCCTGAGAAGAACGGCAGGTTGCAGGTCCAGTAGAGCCATCCGCACAGGAAGCCCCAGAACGGACCGAAAGCGTGCTGGGTCCAGGCGTAGACGCCGCCCTCCTGCGGAAACCGCGTTGTCAGCTCCGCCGTCGCCACGATCAGCGGACCCGAGAACACCACCACCGCGAACAGCCAGCCCGGCAAGGACGCTGGACCCGTCGCCGCCGCTGTCGAGATCCAGCGGATCGAGAGGGCCATCGAAGCGGCGTAGAGGAACAGGTCCGCAAATCCGAGAGACTTCCTGCTCATGCGCAACACACCTCAAGATCCAGGCTCCGGGCGGGCGTGCGTCAGAGCCGGAGCAGTGGACCGCGTTCATCCGGACAACGTCAAGCGCTTGCGCTCACGGGCCAGATTGGCGAGGAGTGGTCGGCGTCCGTCACCGAGACGACGCGCAAGTCAGATCGCACCCCATGGCGCTTCCCGCTCCGGCCCCTCCGTTCCGCAGTTCAGTTCTGAACCGCGGCTGGGCGCGTCGCCTGCGCCCGCTGGCGGACATCGTCGCAGGCGCGTTGATCCTGCTGGGGGTCGTCTGGCTGAATGGGCGTCCCGTCGTGTTTGCAGACACCAATATCTACAACTGGATGGGGCAGATGCAGTACCGCCCGGTGCGATACGCGCTCTCGCCCATCACCGGCGGACCGTCAAAGGCGTCCGAAGACCCGGACGCAGCGGACGAGGTTCCCTCGGAGCTGCATCTTCGACGCACGGAAATGGCGGCGAGATCCCCCTGGTTCGGAATGATCCTCTACGCTTTCGCAGGTCTTGGCGATCTTTGGCGGTTTGCAGGCCTTCAGGCCGTTGCGGCGAGCTTTGCGACGCACGCCCTGTGGCGCGCCGCGTCGCCCCGTCGGTCCTTTACGAGCTGGGTCGCGCTGATCGGAGGTGTCTCTGTGATCTCTACCCTGCCCTTCTTCGTCGGATTCGCGATGCCGGATCTTTGGGCGGGAACGGGGCTTGTCGCCCTGGCGACACTGCTCATCTATCGCCGGAGGGTTGGTCGGTGGACGACAGCGGGCCTGTCCTTACTGGTGCTGGCCAGCCTCTTGTTCCACCACAGCAACATGCTGGTCGCCGCGCCGACCCTCGCCCTGATCAGTGTGATCGCGGTGAAGCGCTTCAGCTGGCCGCTTCGTTCGCTGCGTCGCGGCTGGGCGGTCCTCACGGCGGCGATCCTGATCACCCTTGCGATGAACAGCGGCTATGTCGGGGCCATTCGAGCGGCGACCGGAGAGACCCTGCGGTCGCCGCCCTTCATCGCCGCCCGGCTGTTGGCGGACGGCCCGGGCCGGCGATATCTGAAGTCGTCCTGTTCGAGCGGCGGGACCTGGGCGCTCTGCCGCTTCGCCAAGCTGCCGCTGACCGATTCGCAGGACATCCTCTGGTCCGGCGATCCGAGAAAGGGCGTGTTCGGCCGCGCGACGGCGGAGCAGCGGATCGCCATAGACCGTGAGCAGATCTCGTTCGCGCTACACGTGATCGCATTCGACCCTATCGGGGTCATCTCCGCCGCAACGCGCAACGCACTCCAGGAGCTTGTCAGCGTTCAACTCGACGATCCTTTACGAGACCCCCACTTCTATCTGACCGACGGAGATTGGAAGGACACCTTCATCGCCGACATGGTGCACAAGATCGCCGATTGCGGACCGGCAGAGTCCTTATGCCGTCCAAGGTGGAATGAAGCGCAATCCGCCATCTGGCACGGCGGATGGTTCGTCGCGGCGGCGCTCAGCGTCGGCTTTGTGCTGAGTCGAAAAGGCGCAGCCCGTTCGAGGTCGCACCAGCGTCTGGTCCTGCTCGCGGGATTGTTCGGAACCGCGCTGATTCTCAACGCAGCGGTGACGGGCGCCTTGTCCGGACCATTTCCAAGATATCAGGCGCGACTGGCCTGGCTCGTCCCGCTTGTCGCGGGCCTGTTGCTGTCCAGCGCCCGACTGCCCCCGAAAGCCTTTGGCCGCGACGGCCATTCGGTCTAAGGAACGGGCGATGCCCATTGATCGATTATTCAACGCCGCCGTTTCGGTGATGCCCGCCCCGCTCCAGCCCTTGCTGAGACGCATAGATCCAGATTTCATCCGTTTCGCCGTCGTCGGCGCTGCGGGGTTTCTGATCGATCTGGCGGCGCTCACGATCTTGGTCCGCTTTGCTGGCTACCAGCCTGAATCCGTTGAACTCTTCGGATTTGGATTCATATTGAGTCCAGCGATCCAGGCGAGGTTCCTGTCATTCCCCATTGCGGTGGCGGCGACCTGGATGTTGAACCGGAACTGGACGTTCAAGGAGACCGTGAAGCGTCCTATTCTGACGGAGATCTTCAGCTATCTCGCAGTTCAGGGCAGCGGCGGGGTCGCCAATGTCGGCGCCTATTCATGTCTGCTGATGATGTTTCCCCCTTTGCAGGCATGGCCCATAGTTCCTCTGATCGCCGGTTCCGCCGTGGGCCTTTGCCTCACTTTTCTCGGGTCGAAGTATTGGGCGTTCCGTCGCTGAGCGATCATCACCCGGCACATTGGGATGGCGCGATCTGACAAATTTCACCGGCCGGTGATTTTGGCGAGAGACGCAGATAACGGAAATGTGATAATGGACTGAGACTTTCGGAAATTTTGTCCGACTGTCCACATTTCGCCTCACAAGTCCGCAGGAATCCGCCATGGTCGTCGTCCCGCTTAAACCTCTCGATGGCGCAGGAACCCACGTGTCGATTGAACCCGCCTCTCTTGAACTCACCATCCTGATGCCTTGCCTCAATGAGGCTGAGACCATCGAGATCTGCGTGCGCAAGGCAAAGGCCTGGCTCGACAAGTCGGGCCTCACGGGAGAGGTTCTGGTCGCCGACAATGGCAGCCGCGACGGATCGCAGGGCATGGCCGAGGCCCTTGGCGCCCGCGTGGTCGCGGTCCCTGAGAAGGGCTACGGCGCAGCTCTCATGGGCGGCATTCGCGCGGCGCGCGGCAAGTACGTCATCATGGGCGACGCAGACGACAGCTACGACTTCTCCGCCCTCGACGCTTTCGTCGAGCGTCTGCAGGACGGCGCCGAACTCGTCATGGGCAACCGCTTCAAGGGCGGGATCGAAAAGGGCGCGATGCCGCCGCTGCACTACTGGCTCGGCAACCCCGTCCTGTCATTCCTCGGGCGGCTTTTGTTCAACATCCCGGTGGGAGATTTCCACTGCGGCCTGCGCGGCTTCAACCGCGACTCGATCCTGGCGCTGGGCCTCAAGAGCCCGGGCATGGAGTTCGCCAGCGAGATGGTCGTCAAGGCGTCACTCGCCAAGCTGACCATGGACGAAGTTCCGACCACCCTGCGCCCGGACGGACGTTCGCGGCCCCCGCACCTTAAGACCTGGCGCGACGGTTGGCGGCACCTGAAGTTCCTGATGCTGCATAGCCCCAAGTGGGTGTTCATCTACCCGGGCCTGGCGCTGCTGGCGATCGGTCTCGTCGGCTCGATCATGCTTGCGCCCGGCGCAGTGTCGATCACGCCTACGGTCGAAATCGACATCCATTCCCTGGTCGTCGCCTGTTTCTCGGTGATGATCGGCGTCCAGCTGGTCATGTTCGGCGCACTGGCGCGGCGCTATTCGATGATCGAGGGTGTGCTGCCGACGCCGTCCAACTTCAGGTCCATCCTGCTGGGAATGGAGCTTGAACCGATCCTTCGGGTCGCGGGCGTGATCCTAGCTCTCGGACTGATCGGCGTGATCACGGCGGTCATGCGCTGGGTCGGCACCGGTTTCGGACCGATCGTCTACAATGACGTCATGAGGATGCTCGTGATTTCGTTGACGGCGGTGGCAGTAGCGGTGCAGATCGCCGCTGCGGGATTCCTGGCGTCCATGCTGAACATCCGCCGCTGACGAGGTCACCGATCGATGCACCGACTACTGAGGCGATCTTGGGTTCAGGTCGTGGTCGGAGCCTTGATGTTGATGTCCGTGATCGTTGCAAGCGGTCGCCCGACGGTCTTCACCGATACGGATGACTACTTCGCCCAGGGGCGCGGAGCTGCGCACGGGATAAAGCCCCTGCTCCGCGTATTTGCGCATTCGCCCAAGGATGCCGATGCGGACGAGGCGTATCTCCAGGCCGAAGCGGACGAGGATCACACCTCGATGGCCGCCAGATCGCCGTACTACGGAATTCTTCTCTACGGCGCGAACAAGTTGGGCACGCTCTGGCTGCTCGCGGCGATCCAGTGCGCCATCGCCGCCTGGACCGTGTTCGCCCTGGTGAGGGCTGCCGTTCAACCGAAATCGCCAGCGCCCTACCTCAGCATCATGGCCGGCGTCAGCGCCGCCACCACGTTGCCCTTCTTCGCGGGCTTCGCAATGCCGGACGTGTTCGCTGCGCTCGGGGCGACGGCGACGATCGCTTTAGCGATCTACTGGTCCACATTCGGACGTCTGGAGCGTGTGGCCCTGATCCTGGTGATCACCGCGTCGCTCTGGTTCCACACCTCTCATGTGCTGCTGGAAGTCGTCCTGATCGCAGCTACGGCGGCCGTGCTCTGGTGGTTTCGGGTCGCATCCCGGACGATCCTTCTGCGCACCGGCGTCCTGTCCCTCCTGGTCATTTCCGCCGCCGTCTCGGATCTGGCCTATCATGAAGTCGTCAAGGTCCGGACAGGCGAAGATCTCCATCGGCCGCCGTTTCTGATCGCCAGGGTGCTGGCGGACGGGCCGGGCAGGATCTATCTGCGCGAAGCCTGCGCAAAGGGCAGTCCCTATGTGCTCTGCCGTTTCCGCTTCAACCCCCTTGACGATTCCGATGAGATCCTCTGGGCGGACGATCCTGCACGCGGGATCTTCAACGCCTCCAAGGTGCCGGTGCGCATAGCCCTTGAAAACGAGGAAAAGGCGTTCGTCGCTGCAACCATCATCCACCATCCGGTGTCCCAGCTCGCGGCGTCAGTGTCGAATTGGGCGGAGCAGCTTGTGCTGATAGATCTGGCGGAGCCGCTCCGAGATCCGACCTATTACTTCACCAGCGTCTACTGGAAGGACACCAGCCTGCCTGGTCTGATTCCCGACGGACAAATCTGCCTAAAGCGCCCGCAGCTCTGCCGGTCGCGTTTCACCATTCCAGATTTACAGATGTGGCACGGCTTCGTTTTGGCCGTGGCGTCCGGCTTCCTTTTGTGGCGACTGACACGAAGGGACGTTCGTCACACCGTCCTCGCACGCACGCCTATGATGAACGATGGACTGGTCGCCCTCATTGCGACGGCCGCGCTTCTCCTGACCGCGATCATTGTCAATTCAGCCGTCACGGGCGTGCTCTCCGGACCGTTCGCCCGCTACAGCGCGCGAGTCGTCTGGCTTGCGCCGATGCTCGCCGCGCTCGTCTTTTGGAAGGCGGGACCGGGCTTTGACGTGGGTCCTGTGCGAGCCTATGTGTTGGCGAAGTCGCGTCAATTGGCGTCGCAAGTCCGTCGGGCGCGTCGCTGAACTCCGTCTGCAACCGACGATCGCTT
>CAIUZX010000351.1 GCA_903903715.1 uncultured Caulobacterales bacterium | reverse complement strand
GGTGACCGGGTCGGCGGCGACGGCGCCCTTCTCGTCCATCCACGGCAGCGTGACCTCGACCGGCGGGTACCTCTCCATGTGCGACCGCACGTAAGCCTCCACGCCGCGCGGCACCGGCACGACGCGCGCCTTGCCGCCCTTGGGGAGCTTGAAGTAGAACTTCCCGCCGACCCGGGCGATCTGGCGGCAGACGGTCGCCTTCCCGGCATCGAAGTCGAAGTCGCCCTCGGCCAGCCCGAACGCGCACCCCTGCCGCAGGCCGAGCCCGGCCTCGAGGACGGGGATGACCCGGTACGGCTCGGGGTGCTCGTCGATGACGCGCCAGATCAGCGGCACGTCCCACACGGGCCGCGCCATCGGGACGCTGTCCGGCACCGGGACGATCTTGGACCGGGCCGGGTTGTCGCGCCGCAGCTTGTCCTCGACCGCCAGGTCGAAGGTCCCGGCGACGATGTAGTAAGCCGCCTCCTTCATGGCGTCGCTGAGCCCGGAGACGGAGCCGAAGCGCAGCCACTCCGCCACCTCCGACGGCCTGACCGACTTGACGGAGCGGCGGCCGAAGACGGGCTCGACGTGGTTGCGGAAGACCGACTCGTACCGCTGCCGGCTGGACGCCCCGACGTCGCGCAGCCTGATCCACTTGCGGGCGAGGTCGCCGAACCTCTCCTTGCCGGCGTTCTTGTCGATGTACTCCCCGCGCTCGGCGTCGCCCTCCATCTTCCTGGCGTACGCCTTCGCGTCCGACTGCTTCGCGTACGCCTTCGTGACTTCGCTGCCGTCCGGGTCCAGCCAGACCGCGAGCCACCGCTTCGCGTCCCTGCCCCCGCCGTTGTCGGGGTGCTTGGCGGTCTTGTGCCGCTCCCTGACGGCCCGCCCGTCCGGCCCCTTGACGGCTTTCCCCGAGGCGTCCCTGACGGGCACCTCGGAGAACCAGAGATCCTTAACCCTCGCCATCCGATGCCTCCAGCCACGGCGCCCGCGGGAAACGGTCCCGTCCCGTCACTTCCCATGCATCCGCGGGCGCGGTCGCCCGCCATTGCTCGTACTGCCCGCGCCCCGCCTCGACGGCCTGCTCGGGTGCCGCGTCGTCCAGCACGGAGCGGGCGTCGTCGACATGCCCGCGGACGTCCTCGAGGGCGCCTATCCCCCGCCGCCCGATCTCGGCCAGCGCCCGCTCGAGGTGCTCCCGGGCGAACAGCAGGTCATGAGTCTGGGCGGCGATCTGCCCGAACGCGGCGTCGGCGCGGGCGGTGAACATCCCGAGCCATGCCGAGGTGTGCGTCACCATGTCGGGCCAGGTGAGGGCGTCGACCGTGACGGCGAACAGGCGCGCGAGGGCCTCGGCCTCCCCGATGGTGACCTTCCGCTGCCCCTGCTCGGCGCGGTGGACGGTCTGCGGGTGCCACTTCCAGCCGGCCGCGGCCATCTTCTGGGCGAGATCGGCCTGAGACCAGCCGAGCCCCTCGCGGCGCAGGCGGATGTTCCACGCGACCCACTCGTCGATGACGCCGGGCGGAGCAGGGGCGTCCGGGCCGGGCTCGTCCTGGGCGTCTGGCACGCGCACACGTTATCAACGTTCTGATTACGTTGCCATCATTGCG
>CAIUZX010000350.1 GCA_903903715.1 uncultured Caulobacterales bacterium | reverse complement strand
GGGTTTCCGGTCACGGCCCTGAAGGATCTCGATATCGACCTCCTCGTCATTGGCGGCACCAAGAACGGGATGACGCCAACCGAGGCCCTGGTGATTTTCAACAAGAGCCTCTCGCGCCGCTTCGACGCGCGGCTGAAGCAGGCGGGGCAGCTTCCCTCCAAGGGACGCTTCTTCTCCGCCCCCTGGATCGGCATGCTGGAGACCGGCGCCTTCCTGCGCCACGCCGCCCACGCCAACCAAATGGCGCAGCGTCTCGCCGCAGGCATGCCGTTCAAGATCCGCCATCCGGTGGAGGCGAACGGGATCTTCGTCGAGATGGATGACGCTGCGCATCAGCGGCTGATCGCCGAGGGCTGGTTCGTCTACCGCTTCACGGACGGCGCGGTGCGCTTCATGTGCAGCTGGGCGACGACGCCCGAGGACGTGGACGCCCTCATCCACAGCCTTAAAAAGATCGTCTGACCCCTTCACATGACGCCGGTTTCCCCCTCCGCCCTCTCCCACGCCGCGCTGACGGAAGTGGCGGCGACGCGGGCGGACTGGACGGACGGCGCAGCGCTGGCGCTGTTCTTCGTGTTGTGGGCCGGATATCCGTACCTGACGCTCTGGCTCGGCAAGTCGAGGGGCGCGATCAATCTCGACATGACCTCCATCCGCCTCGCCTGGATGCGGGCCATGGCGCGCTATCCGGACCGGCGCCTGCTGGACGGCCAGCTCCTCGGCCACACGCTGAACACAGCGACCTTCTTCGCCTCCACCAACCTGATCTTGATCGCCGCTGTCGCGGGGGCGCTGTTCGGCGGGGAGCGGACCTACCGCGCCATCCTCGACATCCCGCTCTTGTCCCACGGGCCGCGGCTGTTGTTCGAGTTCAAGCTGATCCTCGTCCTTTTGACCCTGGCGGGAGGTCTGTTCGACTTCATCTGGGCGATTCGCCAGCTCGGCTATTGCCTGACCCTGACCGGCGCGGCGCCACAGGACATGCCGACGGCGCAGGCCGATCGCTACGCCCTGGCGGCCGGCCGGATCTTCGACCACACCATCAAGTCCTATAATGCGGGTGTCCGGGCCTACTACTTCTCACTGGCGGCGGCGGCCTGGCTGATCCAGCCGATTGCGTTTGCGCTTTGCGCCCTCGGCGCGGTGGCGCTGCTCCTGGCGCGGCAGACGATTTCGCCGACCGCGCTGGCCGTTCGCGAGGCCCGCGCGGTCATCGACGAGGCGGATCAGGCCGAGAGGCCGACCCCGATCGGGCAGGACACGCCGGTCCCACCGATGCCGCAGTAGCCGTCCGGGTTCTTGGCCAGATACTGCTGGTGATAGGCTTCGGCGTAGAAGAAGGTCGGCGCAGGGGTGATCTCGGTGGTGATCCTGCCCAGCCCTCTGGCCGACAGCGCCGTCTGATAAGCGTCCCGCGACGCGACCGCCGCCGCGGCCTGCGCGTCCGACAGGGTGTAGATCCCGGAACGGTACTGGGTGCCCATGTCGTTCCCCTGACGCATGCCCTG
>CAIUZX010000349.1 GCA_903903715.1 uncultured Caulobacterales bacterium | reverse complement strand
GTTCGAAGACATCGGGCGCAACTCGCGCTAAGCTCGCGACATGACAAACACGCCTGATGCGCTCCGACGCCTGATCGACCTTCCCGGCGTCCGCGACCTGGAATTCCGCGCGGTCCTCAAGAGGGACTTCGCGGAGCCGGAAGCCCGGGCGGAGTTTCCCGAGATCAATGCTTGCGCCACCACCCTTTTCGGGCTCAGCGCGGACGACGCCGAAGCAGTGGCGCGGCCTTCGGGCTGGGAGCACCCAGAGGACAAGTCGCCGGCTGACCAGGTCGCAGCGCTCGAAGCTGAAGGCTGGGATGTGACCGACGACAAGCGCCGCCCCCTGCGTGTGCTCGGCCATTTCAGCGCACCGCTGTGGCTGGCGTTGCGCGGCGTCGCCGGGACCTTGCCGTTTCAAGTCGAAAACGACGCGCCGGACGCATGGGCCTCCAAGCTCGAGGCGGAAGCCAAAAGGTTCCGCAAGCGCTAGCGGGAACAATGCCCGGCGCCATTTTCACGAGCGGCCCACGGATTTTGCGGCGGGTAAAATGGTGGACGCGACAGGGATTGAACCTGTGACCCCCTCGATGTCAACGAGGTGCTCTCCCGCTGAGCTACGCGTCCAGCCCTCAGGAAGGGCGTCGTATAGGGCCAAGCGGCGCGCGGCGCAAGTCGGCCCGTGATGTCCCGCCATATGCGCTTCGGAAGCGCCTGTGCTAAGGATTTGCGCAACTCGATTTTGCGCCCCGTGATGAGACCTCGATGAGCAAGACAAAGACCGAACGGCGGTATTTCGGAACCGACGGCATTCGCGGACAGGCGAACACCCACCCGATGACCGCCGAGGTCGCGCTGCGCGTCGGGCTGGCGGCTGGCAAGCTGTTCCGGCGGGATCCCGACCGCCGACACCTGGTGGTGATCGGCAAGGATACGCGGCTGTCCGGCTACATGATCGAGCCGGCCCTGGTGGCGGGCTTCACCAGCGTCGGGATGGACGTACGCCTGTTCGGCCCCCTGCCCACCCCGGCGGTGGCCATGATGACCCGCTCGATGCGCGCAGATCTGGGCGTGATGGTGTCGGCCTCGCACAATTCTTCTTCCGACAACGGGATCAAACTTTTCGGCCCGGACGGCTACAAGCTGTCCGACGCGCGGGAGATGGAGATCGAGGCCCTGATGGACGAGGGCCTGCAGGATGGTCTCGCCGCCCCCGCCGACCTTGGCCGGGTGACCCGGATCGACGACGCCCAGGCGCGCTATGTCGAGATCGCCAAGGCGACCTTCCCTCGCAAGCTCACACTCAACGGCCTGCGCATCGTGATCGACTGCGCCAACGGCGCCGCCTACAAGGTCGCTCCGCTCGCCCTTTATGAGCTCGGAGCCGAGGTCATTCCGCTGGGCGTCGCGCCGAACGGCTTCAACATCAACCAGGACTGCGGATCGACCCACCCCGGCGCCATGGTGCGCGCGGTGAAGGAATATCGCGCCGATATCGGCATCGCCCTCGATGGCGACGCCGACCGCCTCGCCATCTGCGACGAGACCGGCCACCCGGTGGACGGGGACCAGATCATGGCCTTGATCGCCCGCGCCTGGGTGGCGTCGGATCGCCTGAAGGGCGGCGGCGTGGTGTCGACGGTCATGTCGAACCTCGGCTTCCAGCGCTTTGTGGAGGGGCTTGGCCTCTCCCTCGAGCGCACCAAGGTGGGCGACCGCTATGTGGTGGAGCGGATGCGCGAGGGCGGCTTCAATCTGGGCGGCGAGCCGTCAGGGCACCTCGTCCTGTCGGACTTCTCCACCACCGGAGACGGCCTGATCGCGGCGCTGCAGGTGCTGGCGGTGATCGCCGAGAGCGGCCAGCCGCTCAGCCAGCTCGCGAGCCTTTACACGCCAACGCCCCAGCGCATGGAGAATGTGCGCTTCCATGGCGGAGACCCGATGAAGTCGGAGCGCGTTAAAAAGGCCATCGCCGACGGCGAGGCGCGCCTCAACGGGTCGGGTCGTCTGCTGGTCCGGCCGTCAGGCACGGAGCGGCTGATCCGGGTCATGGCCGAGGGGGATGACGAGAGCCTGATCCGCGCCGTGATCAAGGACGTGTCCGCCGCCGTGCGCGAAGCGGCGAGTTGATCGCCGCCTAAAGCGCTCTGGGAGCGCCCCAGACTTCGAGGTGGTCGCGCCGCTCCACGCGGCGTGAGGTGCGAAGGGTGAGGAGATCGCCAAGGCCCACCTCGTCGAGCAGGGCCTGGATGGCGCCGCGGGCCTCGGGCGCGGCCGTGTCGAACACGTCCTGCACCTTCTGCAACAGGTAGAGCCGGTAGGGCATCACGCCGACGCGCAACTGATGACCCCGCCAGCTGAACTCCACCTCGCCGATGCGGCGCTCCTGCGTGCGCTCAAGGCCGCTCGTCCCCGGTTCGATATCCGGACGCGCCGCCAGCCATTGGTTGGTGAAGTCCACGAACGCGCGCACCTCGGGCAGGTAGTCTTCGGCGACGTATCGCAACACCGCCTTCAGGGTGTCGGGAACTGCATCATTTGCGAACAGGTCCTGCGAACAATCGCCGTATTCGCCTGCGTCCTGGCCCGGGGCGTTCATCCGCTCCACCCAGCGCCAGACCCGATAGGACGTGCGCTTCATGATGTCCGCAGGATAGGGGTCGCGGCCGAGATGGGCGTAGAGCGGCGCAATCAGCCCGTAGTCGCCGATGGTCGGACGCCCGCCCAGCAGATACGGCGAGGCGGCAAGGTGCGCGTTGAACAGGCGAAGGAACTCGGCATAGGACGCCTCAACCGCCGGAATGGTGTCCGGCGAGACGCCGAAACTCGACATCGCCTTGCGCATCCTGCGGCTCGCCATATCGAACACACCTGCGCGGTCAGCGTCAGAGGCTTCGGCCGGAGCGAGCGCGGCGGGAAAGTCGATGGACAGGAAGTCGCGGTTCACTTCGTCGAAGTTCCAGCGATAGTGCATGGCCGGGCGCAACAGGCCTTCGCCGCCGAACAGTTCGAAGATCTGTCCGATCACCGCGTGCAGAGGCGTGGTCGGGTAGGCGGGCAGCCGCGCCCGTCCCATCGCCTCGAAATGCGCGATGATGTCGGCGCCGTCCTGCACCAGAAGGCCGTCGTCTGATTCCAGAACCGGAATGATCCATCGACCGATCTTCGGCGCGATCTCGTTGCGGAACCTCGGCTCGCCCGCGGCGCGGTTCTCGAAGGGCGCGTGCTGCTTGATCAGATAGCTGCGCGCCTTGGCCGTGTAGAGGGAGCCCGGCGTGCCGTAGAGCCGATAGGGGGACGCGGGAACCTTCGGATCTGACACATCCATGTCTTGGGCCTCATGCTGCCGGCGCCGTGGGGCGAACGCCGCCCCCAGGCGAACGGCATAACCCGCCCGCCTGTCGCCATCAACATTACGGCATGAGATATGCCAGTATTCCGGCGCCTTACGCCTTCGGCTTGGCGATCACAGGGCGCGCAGGCGCGTGCGAGAGGCTGGCGGCGACGAGACCCGCGAGGGCGGCAGCAGCCACAGCGACCGCAGCTGCGGCGGCCACAGCGACCGCAGCTGCGGCGGCCAGCGGATGCGCACGAACTTCGTGTTCAGCCCCTTGCGCAACTTCACCCGCCTTTCGCTGGACCTGAGCGGCGAGGGACACGGCGGCGTCATGCAGCGAGGCGGCGGCGCCGGACACAAGGTCGTCGGAGTCCTTCTGAATTAGCTTGGCGGCGGACTGAAGATCTCGCACGGCCCGGTCGATGGCGTGATCGAAACCGTCCGGCGCGGGGAGATGGATGGGATGCTCGAGAATGTTGGACATGGTGTCGGATCCGGGGTCTGGCTGTGTGAACGACACCGTTTCTGACTGAAATCGCAGCCCCGCGGGAGGCTCGGAAACTACGTGCTCACGCTGCATCGGGAAACGTCGGCGCCTGGGTAGATTCCGATGATCGGAGGGGATGAAGGCGGGGCGTAGGGTCGCTGGACAGTCCAACAAACACAAAGGAGACGTCCATGACCCATGTCCGTCCACGTATGAGCGACCTGCACAAGCTGTTCGTCTGCGCCCTCACCGCCACGGCCCTCGCGGGCTCGATCACCAGCGCCGCCTTCGCGCAGCCGGACCGGCGGGACGGCCAGGACCGCGGCCAGCAAGGTCAGTACGACAATCACGGAAATCGCGATGACCGTGGCGAGCATCGCGGCTGGGGTCAGGATCGCGGCGGCGACTACAGTTACCGGCGGGGCCAGCGCATGGGCTACAATGACTGGCATAACGCGCCGGTCGTCGATTACCGCCAGCGCCACCTTCGCCGCCCGCGCGCAGGGTATGAGTGGCGCGAGCACAACGGCAAGTACGTGCTGGTCGCCATCGCCACCGGCCTGATCGCGTCAGTTCTGCTCAACCAACGTTAAATCCGCTTCCGCCGCTCGCATCACGGTCGAGCGGCGGCCGCTGCACGCATGTGCGACCGCCAGTCTTCGGCCAGGTGGTAATTGCCGCGCAGGATGTAGGCGGGGTGATAGGTTGGGAACACCGGCGCCTTGGATAGCCGGCCGCCGAGCCGCTTGCCGGCGTTGGCGGAAACCCCCAGCGCGCCGGTCGTGGCCCAGAGCGGCACGGCGCCAACCGCCAGCACCGCCTTCGCGTCCTTCAACACCCGGCTGAGCGCATCCAGCTCGCCGGCGAAGTCAGCCTTCACGTAACCTAGGCTGTAGCGTCCCCACCGGCGGCCGCTCTCCCCCGCCTCCGCGACGGGTCCGAAGAAGTGCTGCGCCTTGTTGTCCGGCGGACGATAGCGAAACACGTTGGCGACGATGCACGTCTGCCGGTCGATCCCGGCGGCGGTGAGCGCCGTGGTCAGGAGTGCGCCGCTTCGGCCAACGAACGGCTGGCCAAGCTCGACCTCCGACGCCCCCGGCGCCTCGCCGACGATGATCAGTCCACTGAAGGGCGCGGTCGGCAGGAAGTAGTCGACAAACGGAAGATCTGTGGTCACGCGGCCCGTCCCGAACGTGTCGAAGCGACAATCCTCGGCGATGTGAGTGGTCTATTCAACGCCCGTCGCCGCACCGTTTCGCCGGACGATCTGGCCGCCCTTCATGACGAAACTGATCTTACCCAGAAGCTCCGGCGTCTGCAGCGGATCGCCTGCGACCGCGACCAGATCCGCATACCGGCCCGCCTGAACCGAACCGATCCTGTCCGACGCGCCGAGAAGCTCCGCCGCCGTGCGCGTGGCCGCGGTGATCGCCTCCATCGGCGTCATGCCGCCTTCGATCAGCAGGCGAAACTCGGTGCTGTGAACGCCTTCTCCGAGGTCCGTGCCGTAGACGATCTTCACACCGGACTTCAGGGCGTTCGGAAAGTTCTTCTTGGGCAGGAGGTCATTGGCCATCTCCTTGGCCGCCGTGCCGGGGCGCAGGAGCTCCGGGTGGTCCCGCGCCACCTGAAAAAACACCTCGAAGACGGTGAGGGTCGGGACGAGATAGGTCCCGTTCGCTTTCATCAGCGCAAAGGTCTCCGCCGTCGCGAAGGAGCCGTGCTCGATGGAATCGACATGCGCCCGCACGGCTGCGGCGATGGATTCGGATCCGTAGGCGTGGGCGGCGACCTTCATGCCGAGACTGTGCGCTGTGCTGATCGCGGTGGAGATTTCGGCGTCGGTCATGAGCTGCTGGCGCGGGTCGTCGCCGGTGGAGGCTATGCCGCCCGAGGGCATGATCTTGATCAGATTGGCGCCCCGCCGCTGATGCTCGCGCACTCGCAACCGAGCCTGTTCGGCTGTGTCGACAATCCCGTTATCCCAGCCGGGATGTGAGAGCTGCGGATCCAGCCCGCTGCGGTTATCGCCGTGGCCCGCGGTTGGCCCCAGCGGCTCCAGCGCCACCCAGAGCCTTGGCCCCAAAACGCGGCCGTCATTGATGGCGGCGCGCAGGGCGACGGTTTCAGGTCCGCCGCCGACGTCTCGGGCGGCGGTGAAGCCCTGCTGCAGCATAGCGCGCGCAAACTTCGCGCCGTCAAAGCCCCGGTCGATATCGGAATGGGTCAGCCAGTCCTCGGTCGCATTCGCGCTCGAGGGCAGCTTGGCGGTGATGTGGACATGGGCGTCGATGAAGCCCGGCATGACGGTGGCGTCGGACAGGTCGACGATCTCGGCGCCCTTGGGCGACACGAACCCCGGTTCGACCGCGGCGACCTTGCCATCGTGGATGAGGATCGAGACCTTGGCGCGCGGCTGGGCCAAGACACCGTCGATCAGCCGTCCGGCATGAATCACCGCGTCCTGCGCGGACGATGCAGACGCGAACGCCATTGCGGCGAGCAAAGTACCGGCCAGCAGGGTCGGGCGGCGAAGGTTCATGGCTCTCATCCCCAGTGTGGACCAGGCGAAGCGCGATCACCTTCCTGTCCAGGCAAGACGTGCAACGCTTTAGACCCGTCGCCCGTCGGCGTCGATCATGAGCGCTCCGTCTTCCTTATAAAAGGGTCCGGGGGGAAAGCGATCCAGGAGATCAAGCACAACTTCGCTCGGGCGGCAGAGTCTCACGCCCTTCGGCGAGACCACGAAGGGGCGGTTCACCAGGACGGGGTGTACCAGCATCGCCGACAATAACTCGTCATCGCTCACGCCCGGCTCCAGCAGACCGAGTTCCTTCGCGGGCGACTTGGTTTCCCGCAGCGCCTGCCGGGGGGTGAGGCCCGCGTCCGTGATCAGCTTTTTCAGCGGCGCCGCCGTCCACCCGACCTGAAGGTACTCGATCACCTCAGGCGCGCAACCCGCCGCCTTGATCACGGCGAGCACATTGCGGGAAGTTCCGCAGTCTGGGTTGTGGAAAATGGTGATGCTCATGCGTCGCTCTTCCGATGCATCTGACGTCGTTATTCCGAGACCGAAGCTGTCTTTGGCGCATCGCTCTTCAGGAGCCAGCCGAACACGACGACCCCGACAACGGCGCCGCACGCCTGCGCGGCGATGAACCCGGGAACCGAGCTCGGCGCAATGCCGGCGAAGGTGTTCGAGAGGCTCCGCGCCAGAGTCACCGCCGGATTGGCGAAGGAGGTCGACGCGGTGAACCAGTAGGCCGAGGTGATGTAGAGACCGACGCCGAGGGGGGTGAAGTCCGGCT
>CAIUZX010000348.1 GCA_903903715.1 uncultured Caulobacterales bacterium | reverse complement strand
GGCGGGCATCTCCGGCGGCGGCTTGGCGTGCGGCACAGGCCGCAGGAAGTAGGCGGCCAGCAACGGCGTGACAAGTCGAGCGACCAGCAGCGAGAACATCACCGCGACCGCCACGGTTAGACCGAACTCCTTGAAAAACTGCCCGGAAATACCCGGCATAAACGACACCGGCGTGAACACAACGATGATCGACATGGTGCACGCAACCACCGCCAGGCCGATCGCATCGGCGCCAATCAACGAGGCGCGATAGGGCGTGGCCCCTCGCTCGATCCGCTTCTCGATATTCTCGATTTCCACGATGGCGTCGTCGACCAGAATACCGATCACGAGCGTCAGCCCGAGCAGGGTGATGACATTCAGGCTGAAGCCCAGAAGCATCATGACCCCGAAGGTCGGCGCCAGCGACAGCGGCATGGCGACAGCCGCAACAATCGTCGCGCGCCAATTGCGAAGGAACAGCCAGACCACGATCGCCGCCAGCACCATGCCTTCGAGCAACACATCGACCGTCGCCGCGTAGCTGTGGCGTGTCTCGTCGACCGTGGACACGATCGGCGTGATCTGGATCAGCGGGTTCTTCGCCGCGATCTCCTTGACCTTGTCGGTCACCAGCCGCTCAACGAAGACGTCACTTGACTCCTTGGTCTTGTTGACCTGGAAGGCCACCACGGGGCGACCGTTCAGACGGGAGAAACGCCGTTGCTCCGCAAAGCCGTCCCCGACTTCGGCGATATCGGTCAGCCGCACATAGCGACCGCCGACAGGAATGGACATGTCCTTCAAGCGGTCAACGGTCTCGACGGACCCCAGCACGCGAACCGATTGTTCCTGACCGCCGATCTTGGCGCGTCCCCCGGAACTATCGACATGGAACTGGGCCAGCGCCTGACTGACCTGCGGCGCCGTCACGCCAAAGGCCGCCATTCGGTCGGGCTTTAGCAGGACCTCGATCTCACGGTCGGCGCCGCCCACGCGCGACACCTGCGCGACACCCTTCAGGGCCTGCAACTGGGTGGTGATGGTGTCGTCGACAAACCAGGACAGCTCGGTCGGACTGAGCTGGGTTGACGACACGGTGTAGGTCAGGATCGGAGCGCCATCGACGTCAATCCGGGTGACCTGGGGCGCATCAATCGTGCTGGGCAGGCTCGCCCGCACCCGATCCACGGCGGTGCGGACATCATCCGTCGCCTTCTGCATATCCGTACCGAGTTCAAACTCGACATAGGTCCCGGAAGAGCCGAGGGTCACGCTCGACGACACATGTTTGATATGCGGTATCGTCGCCAGCGCGTTCTCGATGGGGCGGGTGATCTGACTTTCCATCTCCGGCGCCGCTGCACCGCTCTGGGTCACGGTCACCGCTACGAGCGGAAAATTGACGTTTGGGTAGTGCTTGATCGGAAGTGAGCCATAGGCCAGCACGCCCCAGATGGTCAGGGCGACGAAAAGCAGAGAAACGGGCGTCGGGTTCCGGATCGCCCAAGCGGAAATGCGAACCTTCATTTCGATGTCGCTCCGCCCGCCGCACGGACCCGGTCACCATCCAGTAGGAAGGCTGCGCCGCCCATGACGACCCGTGAGCCGAGTTCAGGGCCCTCCTCAAGCTCGACAAAGCCCCCGGCGCGGGCCCCCGTCCGAATCTTGCGCCGGTGCACCCGCTCGTCGGGCCCCAGGACCATCACGGAGGCGCCATCGGCGTCAAACGACACAGCCTTTTCAGGAACCGCCAGGGTCGGCTTGCCGCGACCATTGAACCGGGCGCGGGCGAAGCCGCCGGCCCGGACGTCGTTCTGCACCGGAAGCGTCAAGCGGACGTGCCCGAGACGCGACTGCGCATCGATCTCGGGGCTGACCAGACGCACCGTGCCCGTGACCTCAACCCCGTTGGAAAGGGTCACCTGCGCCTTGTCTCCCGCCTGAACGGAGGACATGGACTGTTCGGGAAGTTCCGCATTCAGCTCGATAACGCCATCCCGCGCCATCTTGAACATCACGACAGCGCGCGAGGCGATGTCCCCGGGCCTGACATTCCGTTCGAGAACGCGGCCGGCGACCGGCGCACGGATGATCATCAGGCTCTCTCTCAGCTTTAGATCGGCCAGTTGCGCCTTCGCCGAAGCGAGCTGCGCCTTGGCCGTCTTAGACGCGAGACGACGGGCGTCGATCTGCTCCTGGGAGATCACGCCCTGATTATCGAGACCTGCAACCCGTCGCGCCTCGAGTTCGGCGCGCTCTGCAGCCGCTTCCTGCGTCGTGACTGCGGCCTCAGCCTGCAGCAGTTGAGATTTCAGAAGCGTGTCGTCCAGGCGCACGAGGGGCTGGCGCGCGATAACAGACACGCCTTGATCGACCAGCACCTCTGCGACCCGAAACCCTTCGATTTCGCTGGTGACGGCAGCTTCCTCCTTCGGCGCCAGGAACCCTGATGCGACGATGCCCCCATCCAGACTCCGGAGCTCGACGGTGGCCATTGTGGCCGTCAGCGGCTGATCATTGCCGCCGGTCGCCGCCTTAGGCTTGGAACAGGCGCTCATGCCCGTAGCGATGAGGAGTGCGCTTGCGAAAATGAGACGCGACATGCGCATGGTCTTATCCTTTTACCTTGGGCGGGGTTCCAGACCAGCCGCCGCCCAGCGCCTTTACCGTTGTCACCGCGTCGATGAGTGCGGACGCCTTCAACCCGGTCAGGGCGCTACGCGCCCCCCTCCAGCTCCGCTCAGCGTCCAACAGTGTCGTCAGGTCGAGCAACCCTTGATCATAAGCCTTGCGGCTGGAGTCGAACGCGCGCCGTGCCTTGGATTCCGCAATCCGCAGCTGCGTCAGCCTCGCGCGGTCAGCTTCGAGTTGGTTCAGGCCGTTTTCGGCGTCACGGTAGGCGTTAAGGATCGCCAGTTCATAGGCGACCGAAGCTTCCTCGGCCTTGGCGCGCTGAAGACGAGCGACGCCGATCAGGCGAGGCCGATCCAGCACAGGAGCCGACGCGCTGGCGGCGATCGTCCAAACAGACGTCTTCGAGATGAAATTGGCTTCGCTATGCGACCAGGACGCGCCGGGCGACAAGGTCAGCGTCGGCAGCAGCGCCAGACGGTCCAGGGTCAAGGTTCCGATTGAAGAGCGAAGGCGTTGTTCCGCCTCTCGAACGTCCGGTCGCCGGAACAGCACTTCACTGGGAGTCACGGACGGCGAAGGCGGGGGATCCCCAAGGGCGGCCGTGATTGACAGCGAACTCGTCGCTTCCGCGCCACGGCCGATCAGAACCAGAAGGCTGCGCCGCGCAGCTGTGGCCAGCGCCGTCAAGCGCACAAGCTCGGCAGCCGAGGACGCCGCATCCGCATCCAGTCGATCCTGATCAGCGCCCGACGCCAGACCTAGCTCGGTCTTGCGCGCGCCGATCTTCGCCAGCTCTGACGATATTCGGGCCTGCTCCCGCGCGTCTTCCAACTGCACGGCGAGCGCCCTCGCCTGGAAGAGAGACGTGGCGACATTGGCTTCTAGAGCAAGCCTCGAGGCTTCAAATTCAAAACGCGCCGCCAGGAGATCCGCCCGCGCGGTGCGACGCGCGGCCTTGCGTCGACCGAACAGATCGACTTCCCAGGAGGCCGTGAAACCACCCTGATAGCTCTTGGTTTGGTCAGCGGGCAGGAACAGGCTGGCGAGACTTCCGCTCGACCCCGATCCCAGACTTGAAAGGTTGACGCCAGAATAGTGCGTCTTCGTGTGCTGGTCCGCGCCTTGAGCCGTCAGCGCCCCTTGCGGATTGTAGGCCGCAAGCGCGTAGGAGCGGATGGCGTAAGCTTCATTCAGGCGCGCCAGCGCAGTGCGGGCGTCCGGCGCACGCTTTTGCGCCTCCTCGATCAGCGCGCTGAGTTGATCATCGCGAAACGCGTCCCACCAGCGGCCGTCCGAGGTAAGCTCGCTATGCTGTGACGCGGGAACGGACGGCTCAAACGCCTCTGGCAGGCGAACATCAGGCCCGGCGACCTTGCCGCTCGGAGCACAGGACGCAAGCGCGACAGCGCTAACGAACCATGCCGCATTCGCCCGAATAGGCCCCTTCCACGACACAAGTATCCCCCAAAAAACGTTTCGCAACAGCGAGGTGGACCCATCCCGTACGAATCGCAAGGGCGGAAAGGACACATTGCGCCAAGTTAATGAACGCGCCGCAACTTGCGACGCGCCCCATTCGCTTCAGCCGATGGCGTCCAGATATTCAATCTTGGGTGCGCCACCGAGCACTGCGCCGAGCTTTGGCCCAGCCGCGCGGAAGTAATCGGTCTTGCCGTGCGCAGTCAGCGCGTCCTGATCCGCATAGAGTTCCAGAACCTTGTAGACGTTCGGCGTCTCTCGCGAGCGCGTCAGTTGATAGACCTTGGCGCCCGGCTCATTCGCGCGGACGGTTGCTGCGAGTTCGGTGAAGATCGCCTCGAACTCACTCTCCTTGCCCGGTTGAACGGTCAGCGTCGCGACTACGGCAATCATAAGAACCTCCGTGATGAATTGTTGAGCGCATCCTATCGGTCGAACCGTTCGCGGCAAGCCTGACCCGGCGTCAAGCGTCAGGCCTTTCGCTAACGGGCGGATGCGCCTATATTGGAAGGGTCAGATCTCGGTCTGGCTATGGGGATAAACGCGCACGAAATAAGCGGACTGGACCCGGGTGCGATTCCCGGCGGCTCCACCAATTTCTCACTTCGGGTTATCGCCGAAGCGACATGGGGCCGATCAGCATCGACGGACGTGTAAAGGTGTTGCTTTCTCTCGGAATGGGCCCCCGCAATCGGCCCTTTTGATAGTTGCGAACGATAACTTCGCTCAAGAGTACGCCCTCGCTGCGTAATGCAGTGCGGTCGTCTCGACCTCTGAAGTCCTGACGGCTTGAGCGCTGTCAGGCGGGGCTCGGAGGGGGCCTGGCAACAGAACCCCTCCACCCAACCTCAAATCTGTGTCCACATTCACCGGATGTACGCGACAGCCGCCGCGAATTTGGTGTATCCTTCGGGACTAGTATGTAGCCTGAGGTCGGGAATGTCGGACGAACGCTCCACTCAAGATGACATGAACTATGAGTCCATGGCTCACGAGGCCTTGCGAGGCGTAATCCTGACCGCGCTGCGACGCGCGGCTTCTCCGGAAGGTCTGCCCACCCAGCATCAGCTCTATATTACGTTCAAGACGCGCGCGGTCGGCGTGTCCCTACCGCAGGATCTCCTTCACCGTTACCCGGACGAAATGACGATCGTCCTGCAACACCAGTTCTGGGATCTGGTGGTGGGGGAAAGCTTCTTTGCAGTGACTCTGCATTTCGACCGGCAGCCAAAGCGCCTGTCTGTGCCTTACGCGGCCATCACGCGGTTCTACGACCCGAGCGTACAGTTTCTTCTGCAATGGCCTGCGCCGCCTTTGCAGGACGCAGAGATCATCCCCGCCCCGGTCACGTCCCCGCGGCACGAAGGCCCCATCTCGACAGACGTCGTAAAGTCCGGCGAAGACGCTGAAACGCCGAAGATCGTCTCCCTCGATCAGTTCCGGAAGAAGTAGGCTGCGTTAGCCGGCCTCGCCTCGCAGCGGGCTCGCGCGCATCACGATCCGTTCGCGATCGCCCTGGCGGCGCTCGACGACCAGCCGGGCGACCTGCGAATCGTCGTGGAACGCGTAGCCGATGATCGAGTCCAGCAAGGCCTTGGCCAGATTGTCGAGATCGAGCCACGGCGGATCACCGGTGTAGAACATGGTGATCTCCACGCAGAAGTCGCCGTAAGACGCCCGCGCGCCGCGCCATTCCTTGCGGAAGAATTCATACACGAGCGGCTTGTAATATTTCGCCTGCGTCGTCAGCCCGTCGATGGCGACTTCCAGCCCCTGCGCCGTCGAGCGAGCGCGCACGCGACCGCGACCTGTCCAAGTCGAACGCCCCTCGCCCGCCTCATCGTCTCGCTCGTCCGTCGACACGCCGCCTCGACCCCATCACGACACGCACAAATAGGCCTTTTGCAAATTCGAGTCGCGTCGTATTTATGGGCTTCCTGTTGAACAGCAGAAAGGAGGTGATCCAGTGTCTCATTGTCATCAGCCGCGGTCGCAAACGACCTGGAGCCTCATGACCGAGGATCACGCCTGAGCGATTAGGTCTTAAGACCGACGCCGCATAAACAGGCAAGGTTGTAATCGCGTCCGCGGACGCGACGATGGGAGGGTCGCTCTTCGTTTCGAGGAGCGGCCCTCTTCGCTTTTGGTGATTGGAATTTGAACCGGCTTAGACCGGCTGTGACGGCGGCGTCCTTTGACCGCTGACCAGCGCCAGCAGGAAATGACCGGCAGACGGGGCCATGAATGCGACACCCGCCAGTCCAGCCAGAAGATTGGCGAGATTGGCCTGCCGGAACATGGACACCAGGGCGCCGGTAAATAGCATGACGCCCAGCAAACCCAGTAAAAGGTAGGGAAGCGCGCCTAGACGCAGTGTGACAGGCTCGCGAGGCCTGTCGGGCGCTGGGAGTGGCGGCGTACGCTCGGGCGCCCGCCGGAACAACGACCGGCCCTTCGGCTTGGCGCCTGTCGGCGCGACCTCCTTGGTGTGTTCGAACGTCGGAGGCGTCGAGACTTCAAGCGGCGCATCGACCGGCTCTGCGTGCTCGACCGACGGCTCAGGCGGCGGAACGAGGGCCACCGAGAGCGGCGTGACCGACTCCTCCGAAGGCGGCGCCGCAACCGGCGGAGCTTCGAGGTGCTCGACCGTCATGGCGACGGTCGGTTCGACGGCTGCTTCGGGCTGGACGACCAGAACGGGCGTCGGGGGCGAGACCATCGGAGCGGGCTCATGGACCACCGTGGAGACGGTCCGGTCTGGACGTGGCGGACGCGGCGGCGGGGTCCATCGCTTGAGCGGAGGCGGCGCTTGCGGACGCAGAGGGACGACCGGAGACACCGTTTCCATCGGGGACTCAGTGCGAGGTTCCACAGCTTCGGCCGTCGCCGGAAGCGTCATCGGCTCAGCCGCGCCAACGCGCGATGAGATCATCTCCGGCGCGATGTCCGTCGGGGCTGCCGGGTGATCATTCGCGGGGAGCGCGTCAAGGACGAACACCACAGGCGGTGGGATGAGTGGCTCAGGCTCAGGCTCAGGCTCAGGCTCAGGCTCAGGCGCCGCGGTGGCGTGAACAGCGTGAACAACGGATTCCGGGAACGACCCCGGGGAAGTCGCATCCTGAACCGCGATCACCTCCAAGGTAGCGGGTTGAAGCGCGACGACTTCAGACTCGACTGCTTCGGTCACCTCAGCCATCGGCGCAACGGCCTCCGGCGCGACGTTGTCGATAGCGACGGCTTCAGGTGAAACTGGCTCAGTCAAAACGGGCTGGGCCGTGACGACCTCGTCGATGATCGGCGGGGGCGCCAATGGGCTTTGGACAGGCGCAGGCGCGGCCGTGTCGGGAGCCGTCGCCTCCAACGCCTGAAGAAGGGCGTCGTAGTGGCTGACATCGATCGAAGCTGCGCGGGGCTCAGGGGGCGCCGCGACGACGGACAACAGCGGGGCCGGTGCGGGCGGCGCCGCCCTGCGCACAGCCGGCTCAACATTCGGAGGGACAGGTCGCAACGGCTGCGGCAGACCAGATGAGGTCGAGGGCTCGCCCACGACCACCGGGGGGGCGTTCTCGGGGCGCGCGGGCTCAGCGAAAGCTGGCGCCGGCTTCTGAACTTCCGCAAGCGGCGGAACAACCGGTTGAACGGGAACCGCAGCGACTGGAGGCGCGACGGGCTCAGTCCGGGGGGGCGAGATGACCACAGGCGGTGAAGGCGGCGGAACCGAAGGCGCGACGACAAGCACAGGCGGCGCCGTCGGCTCCGGGGCGGGCGATCTTTCCGGAACAACCAGGCGCGGCGCAAAAGTCTGAGCAGGCCCGGCTGACGCAACGGGACGCAGGAAAAGCGCTTTTTCTTCGGCCCGTCGCCGCACGATTTCATCGAGGCTTGGCCGGTCGTGACCATCCTGCGGCGGCCGCCATGCTTCGATCGCCGAAGCCGCCTGGAGAAGCGCGCCCTCACGCACCCATCTGAGCACGTCCGAATTGCGGAACTCTTCGATGCCGACGTCGAACGAGAACGCTGCGAGCGCGTCGAACTGATGCGCATTCAGCGGGGTTTCAATCACCTTTTCGAGGGCCGACGAAATCTGCATCAAGTCGTAAAGCAGGAGGGCCTCGGCATCCTTTTCGGTGACCTGAGCGCCTTCGCGAGCGTAGCGGGTATGGCCATAGCCGATCACCCAGACGCCATCGGAGCGCCGAGCCGCGCGTTCGCGTAAGCCCTCATAACGCTTGATCAGTTCAATGGTGGCGGGCGTAACCCTAAGGTTCAGCTTCATTTGACCCATCATGAGACGAAGCCCGTCGGACGTCCCCTGCTCATGCAAGAGATTGGCCGACGTCTCGTCTATGATCTAGGTCTGCGGCGCGGAGATGACGAGCCGCTCACGCATAGTTTACCGAAGGTAAATGGGACGTCGCCGAAGGGGCCGGATCCCCGGTCCCCTTCACGGCTCAGATGTGATGCGAATGGTGCGGTCGAGAAGACTCGAACTTCCACGGGTTGCCCCACAGCGACCTCAACGCTGCGCGTCTACCAATTCCGCCACGACCGCTCGCGTCAGAGCGTGGGGGCGTAGCAAACACCGGGCGGCTTGTGAAGAGGCAAGTCGGTTTATCCTCAGCGAATGCCGCCGGCCATGAAATCGTAAACGTCCGCGGGTCCCGTCACACAGATGGAAATGCGCTCTTCGTTGATCTGAATTTCACCCCGGGCGACCGGGTGATTGTTCGCCAGAATCCAGACCTCATCATGCTCGCCTGCGTCCAGCGGAATCACGGCGCCGCGGCCCATGCGCAGGAGCTGCTGCATGGGAAGCACGCTCCGTCCAAGCAGAATGGAGATTTCCACCATCACCGAATTAATCTGGCTCACTGACTGTCGTCCCACCCAATGCAAAAGCGAACTGATCCGACGTCGGCCTTGAGTCGCAGCCGTCAAAGGGTAGTGTCCTCCTGAGATGCTTGACCTATCGTTAAAGTCCGGGCGGTGCGGCCCTCTCCTGCGCGCTGACGCCGCTCCCGTCGAATGGGCGGTCAGCGATGGCTATGTCGACTATTCGGACGCCGTCGCGGCCATGGAAGCGCGAGTCGCCGCGATCCTGGACGGATCGGCGTCGGAGCTGGTCTGGCTGCTCGAACACCCGCCGATCTATACCGCCGGCGTGTCGGCCAAGGCTGACGACTTGCTAACGTCTCGTTTTCCCGTTCACCGGACGGATCGCGGTGGACAGTTCACCTATCACGGGCCCGGCCAGCGGGTTGCATACGTGATGCTCGACCTGCGGCAGCGCGGCCGTGACGCGAGACGCTTCGTTGGGACGCTGGAGACTTGGGTCATTGATGCGCTCGACGCCTTCGGCCTGAAGGGCGAGACCAGGCAGGGCCGGGTCGGCGTCTGGATCGAACGCAAGGCACCGGGCGCGCCGACGCGGGAAGACAAGATCGCCGCCATAGGCGTCAAGCTCCGCCGCTGGGTGTCCTTCCACGGCGTCAGCCTCAACGTCGAGCCGGATCTGACGCATTTCGACGGGATCGTCCCCTGCGGCATCCGCGATCACGGGGTGACCAGCCTCGTCGATCTCGGACGGACGGCCACTCTGGACGATGCGGATGAGGCGCTTAGGCGGAGCTTTACCGCCCTGTTTGGCGATACTGTCGACGCCGCCCCACCAATCTAAATCGCGTTTGCGCTCTCGGTCGGCTTCATCGGATTAGGCCCGAAACGGTTCGAGCCTTCTTCGCCGGACATAAGGCCAAGCTCAACTACCGCCCAGACAACCACGATCAGAAACAGCGCTCGGATACCGGACGCCGACGGCCAGACGAGGGAAAAGGCCAGCAGCACGATGGCGGCCCACCATCCCGACCTTCCCCGGTCGTGCAGTCGCTTGGACAACAGGCAGGCCGACGAAAATAGCAGGCACGGATAGACGATGATCGCCGACAACTCGCGCAGGATGGAGGGCAATGCGTAGTCATACAGCATCAGGACGACCATGATGACGGCGAGGCCGATCAAGAACGGGAACCTCGCCACCCGCCCACTGGACGACAAAAACAGGAGGCCCCAATCAATCTGTGCGCCGTTCATAATCTTTAGGTCCAAGTTCCAAGCGCCCGTGTCGACGCAGCCGCAACATAGGGCCTCGCCGCCGTGGCGAAAAGCCGGTGCTTAGAGCATCGTGCGGAAAAGTGGCTCCCGGTTTTCCACAAATAACGATGCGAAATCAAAAACTAGAGCCCCGTGCGGCTCAGGCGAACTCGATCAACACCTCATCGGCGGCGACACTGTCGCCGGCCTTCGCGCCGACGGTCTTGATAACCCCGTCGCGCTCGGCCCGGATGATGTTCTGCATCTTCATGGCTTCGATCACGGCGACGGTTTCGCCTTCCTTGACCTCTTGTCCCGCCACGACGTCCAGAGCGACCACCAGACCTGGCATCGGCGAGACGATAAGCCTGGACGTATCAGCAGGCGGCTTCGCGGGCAGACGAGCGTGCAGCGACGCTGACAGGGGCGTCAGCACCAGGACCTTGGCCTTGGCGGCGCGGTGGCGAACGACGAGGCCCTCCATCGCAGGCGTCACAGCGGCGGAAAAGCGAATCCCGTCGAGACAACCCTTGAGAATCGGCAGGCCCGGCCGCCATTCAACGGATGTGAGTGCGACGGTTCTGCCCTCATCGGAGAATTCTATATCCAGCGACCCTGGGGCCGAAGTGAGCCGGATCGACCGCGCCGCGCCGTTGATGACCGCCACCCAATCCCGCCGCTGCGCGGTGGCGGACGCAGAACGACCTGATTGCAGATGCTGAACATAGACCGCGACCGCCGTCATCAGATCGATCTGTTGCGGCGAGGGGTCGAGCCCTTTGAACCCGTCTGGAAACTCCTCGGCGATATAACCCGTTGTGATCTTGCCCGACTGGAAGCGGGCCTGATCCATCACGGCGGACAGGAAGGGCACGTTGTGACCGAGGCCCTCGATGTGGAAGTCCTCCAGGGCGCGAGCCATACCGGACACCGCCTCGGCGCGGGTCGCACCCCAGGTGCAGAGCTTGGCGATCATGGGGTCGTAGAACATCGAGATCTCGTCCCCTTCCCGCACGCCGGTGTCGTTGCGAACGGTGTAGGAGCCGTGGTCGCCTTCCTCCGGCGGCTGATAGCGCACGAGCCTGCCGATCGAGGGCAGGAACTTGCGATAGGGATCTTCAGCATAGATGCGGCTTTCCATCGCCCAGCCGTGGATCTTCACATCGCCCTGCTTCAGGTTCAAAGGCTCGCCGAACGCGGAACGCATCATTTGCTCAACGAGATCGACGCCGGTGATCAGTTCGGTCACGGGATGCTCGACCTGCAGGCG
>CAIUZX010000347.1 GCA_903903715.1 uncultured Caulobacterales bacterium | reverse complement strand
ATCTAGGTTCACCGCGCTGCGCGACTGAAACGTCCACCCTCGCAAACTTCGGATCGAGCATGCCCGCCTTCCATACAATAGATGACCTCGGCGACCTGACCGGCAAGACAGCGTTGGTGAGGGTCGATTTCAACGTGCCCATGGAAGGCGGGCGGATCACCGACGACACCCGTCTTAGAGTCGCACTTCCGACCATTCGCGATCTTTGCGCCAAGGGCGCCAAGGTCGCGCTACTGGCGCACTTCGATCGGCCAAAGGGCAAGCGGGCGCCGACGATGAGCTTGGCGCCGGTGGCGGGTCCGCTCAGCGAGCTCCTGGGCGCTCACGTTGCGTTTGCGGACGATTGTGTGGGCGAGGCGGCGAAATCGACAATCGCCGCGCTCGGACCGGGACAGGTCGTGCTGCTCGAGAATGTGCGCTTCCACCCTGGCGAGGAAGAGAACGATTCCCAATTTGCTGCGGCGCTCGCGCAGGAGGGCGATCTCTATGTCAATGACGCCTTTTCCGCAGCACACCGGGCGCATGCGTCAACCGAAGGGCTGGCGCACCTTCTACCGGCCTATGCCGGCCGGTCGATGCAGCGTGAGCTGGTCGCCCTGGACCTCGCGCTTGGCGCGCCGAAGCGGCCCGTCGTCGGTATCGTCGGCGGGTCAAAGGTGTCGACGAAACTCGACCTCCTGCAGAATCTGGTGGCCAAACTCGATACACTCGCCATTGGCGGGGGCATGGCCAACACCTTCCTCTACGCCATGGGCCACCCGGTCGGAGAGTCGCTCTGCGAGAAGGATCTTGCTGACACCGCGCGGGACATCATCGCCGAAGCGGGACGCAAGTCATGTGAGATCCTGTTGCCCATAGATGTCGTCTGCGCAGACGCCCTCGGACCTGGCGTCGAGACCGCGACCCGAGACATCGGTGACGTGCGGCCCTCTGACAAGATCTTTGACGCCGGGTCAAAGTCAGCGGCGCGTCTGAACGCGGCCATTGATCTTGCTCACACCGTGATCTGGAACGGTCCGCTGGGCGTTTTTGAAATTCCACCCTTCGACGCTGCGACGGTATCGGTAGCGAGGCATACGGCTGAGCGGGTCAAGTCCGCAGGGTTGATCGCTGTTGCGGGCGGTGGCGACACTGTGGCGGCTCTGCACGCGGCGGGGGTAGCAGACGATTTCAGCTTCGTCTCGACCGCCGGAGGCGCGTTTCTGGAGTGGATGGAAGGCAAGGCGCTTCCGGGCGTTGAAGCCCTTCGGCCGCGCTGACGTCAACTCATCGCGGGCGGAACAGAGTGAATACGGCGTCCGGCCTGACCTCGATATAGTCGCCCGGACCGCCGGCCCGAAGGATCGGGTGCGCCTGCGCCGTCTGGTAGACGCCATCCTTGAGATAGGTGGGGTCGATATGCGCCGCGACGACTTCCCCAAGGATCAGCCAGCTGTCGACCAATTGACCGTCCGCCCGCGTCAGACGGACAAGCTGAGTGAGACGGCACTCGAAGTTCACCGGACTCTCCAGCACCCGGGGCGCCAAGATTTGCCGGCTGGCGACCGGCGTGAGCTTGGCCAGTTCAAATTCATCGACCTCAGGCCCCACGCTGGCGCAGGTCGTGTTCATCGCCTCCCGGAGGGCCATGGTCGCGAGATTCCAGACGAAGACGCCCGTCGTCTCGATATTGGCGACCGTGTCCTTCCAGCCGATCGTCGAAAATCCGATGATCGGAGGCACATAGTTGAACGCATTGAAAAAACTGTAGGGCGCAAGATTGCGTCGCCCTCCAGAGCTCACTGTGGAGATCCAGCCAATGGGCCGAGGCCCGATGATCGCGTTGAAGGGATCATGCGCAAGCCCATGGCCGTAGGCGGGCTCGTAATAGTGGGCGTCGGGTCCGGCCATCGAGGGTATCGCTCCGCGAAGTCTGGGTCGCGCTTAGGGCAAAAGCGGCCTCAAGGCAAACTGGGAGGGCCGCACGAGAACTACTGGTCTCGCGCGCGCCTGCGGGGCAAAGTCACGGGCATGTGGGAGATGGCCAATGAGCAAGGTGCTGATAGACAGTCTGCAGACGGCGGCGGACCGGGCGGGCGATCTGACACCGCTGGTCTACAAGCGACTTTTCACACGCTTGCCCGAAACGGAAGTCCTGTTTCTGAGGGATTCCGACGGATCGATACGCGGCTCGATGCTGAGCTGGGTCTTCTTGATGGTCCTGGACTTTTCCGACCCTCAAACCTACGGCGCGAAGATGATACAGAACGAGCTCCTGACGCACGAAGGCTACGGCGTCTCAGCCGACCAGTTTATCGTCTTCTTTGAAGTCCTGTCCGAGACGGTGCGTGAAACCTTGGGAGAGGACTGGACCCAACCCATCGGCGCGGCCTGGAACGAACTTCTGGCGGACATGATCTGGTGCGCACAGAATCCTTACGAGGACTCGCGCCGCCTCAACCGGCCATAAGCTCGGCAAAGCGTTCGAAGAGGTAGTGGCTGTCGTTTGGCCCGGGGCTCGCCTCGGGGTGATGCTGGACGCCGAACACCTTGGCGCCCGTCACCGCGATACCGGCGTTGGTCCCGTCGAACAAGGAAACGTGGGTTTCGACAACGCCGGTTGGCAAGCTATCGCGATCCACAGTGAAGCCGTGGTTCATTGACACGATCTCCACCTTGCCGGTCTGAAGATCCTTCACCGGATGGTTGGCGCCGTGGTGCCCCTGCTCCATTTTGACCGTACGGGCGCCCAGAGCCAGGGCCAGCATCTGGTGGCCAAGGCAAATGCCGAACACCGGGGCGCCCGACTTCACAAGAGCCGCGATCTCAGGCGCCGCATACTTCGCCGTCGCGGCCGGGTCACCCGGGCCGTTGGACAGCAGAACGCCGTCAGGCTTGCGGGCAAGAATATCAGCCGCGGACGTCGTGGCGGGCACCACGGTCACCCTTGCGCCTATGGCGTTGAGGCTCCGCAGAATGTTGCGCTTCACGCCATAGTCGACCACCACCACGTGGAACTTCGGCGAGGTGTTGGCAGGAGCGTAACCTTCGGGCCAGGACCAGAGGCCTTCGGTGAATTCAAAGCTCTGCGTACAGGTCGCTGCGCTGGCGAGGTCCTGACCGACCAGGCCTTCAAAGTCCTGGGCCCGTTTTCGCAGTGCCGGGATGTCAAATTGACCGGCGGGAGCGTGGGCGATGAGGGCGTGTGGCATGCCTTGCTCACGGATGATCCGGGTCAGGCTGCGGGTGTCGAGGCCTGAAAGACCGACCACGCCGCGCTT